>CANGCD010000021.1 GCA_947452215.1 Cytophagaceae bacterium
ATCCCAGTTGTTGGTCTGTACACTGTCTACGCGTTGGTACAAATCGCACTCAATCGAATAAAAGAGTTGGAGATTCTTCAAATAGGCATTCGAATGTTGGAAGTAGATAAACCTGCGGTCCGTTGCCGTTTTGAATTTTTGCTCAGCAAAGGCTAAACTCGTTTGAATGGGGCCATTTGTCGTTTCACTTTCATGGGCAAGGAAACCACCAAACTGCGTCAACTCCTTGTTGAAGCTATAATCTTGCACATCAGGCCTCGTTCCAGCAAAAGCGCCCCAAGTGAACTTGCGAACGGTTTTTTCGAGCTGTACGCCATCAATCGCCCCCATGTTGGCCAGGCGATTATTTAATTTTCTGCCAAAAGAAATGACTTCTCCCTTTTCACTGGCATAAGATAAAGCCATTGCATAAATCTTGAAATCATTTCGGAAGGTAGAGTCATTGATGGGTGTGCCCAGTTTATGGTTATAGGTCACGTAGCTTTCGAGCGAAAGCCGACTGTCTTGAAGGTGTTGGATATCCAAAGATGCTGTTGTTCGCAATCGATCGAAATCGCGCGCGTTTTGGTCCCGACTCCCATTGGTTGAAACGCTAATTCGACTATCGATTTGTTGTTTGGTTTTGGACTCTTTGGGCTTTTTTTCAGGGCGAGAACCGGCCGATAAATAGGGAACGAGGTCATATGCGTTCGCTTTCTTTTGTATGGGTTTAGGCTTTGCGACACTACTTATTTTTGTCCCGATCACAAGACTGACTGGAACGAAAGCATTGGTAATAACCGATTGACTTGAAAGCGATTCGATGATCAGCGCCTTTTTCCATTGCTGGTCTTGCCATACTTGCAAGGTATCGCCTACACGCAAGGAATCCGTTGAGGTAAAACGCACATATACCTTCGTTTTTGATAAGTAGCTGATTGTTCCTTCGAGGGGTGTTTTCTCTTGCCCCCAAACCCGCAGGCTCAGTTGGAAGAAAATACCCATCAAAATAAAAATACTCCGCATACTTTATGAACTACCCCGTGGATGACAACTGAAACAAGCCAAACTATTATAGCTATAGCCATTCACACCTCGGTGATTGCTATCTGTCGTGGCTTTTTTATGGCAATTCAAACAATTGAATACACTGAAATTACCTGCCGTAGTATGGCACTCGTTGCAATTGGTCCATTTTCCTTTATGTCTTCCACTGTAAATGGGGAAATACTGCGCATCATGGTTCCATGTGGAGGGCGACCAAGCATTTTGGCTATGGCAACTCGTACAGTTTGTCGGGAATCCTGCTGAGGCGTGATTCGGTGTAGCGGTGTTATAATCCGTCGCATGGCATCCATAGCAGGTTGTTGGGGCTGCTTTCGCATTTCCAGAATTATGACAAGCCGTACAATTGGACGCAATGCTTGCATGTGCCCCTTGTAACGGATAGACGCTATTGTGGTTGAAAGTTGATGGGCGCCAGCCGGGTGTCGTACTGTGGCAGGAAGCACAATCCGTACTTAAACCCACGGTTCTGTGGTTTGGATTTGCGCTCGATGTATATGCCGCATTATGACAAGAATTACAATCCATCGGCGTGTTTTTGTAGGTCCCATTTTTATGGCAGGCCGTACAGGTTGTGGTGGAATGCGCTCCTGTTAATGGATAATAGGCATTGTGGTTGAATGTGGATGGGCGCCAACTCGGATTTGTGGTATGGCAGGAGGCGCAATCCGTCGAGAATCCATTGCTTGCATGGTTTGGATTTTTAGCTGCTTGATAATTCGCGTTATGGCATGAATTACAATCTCTTGGCGTGTTTTTATAGACTCCATTTTTGTGGCACGAAGCACAGGTCGTCGACGCATGTGCTCCCGTTAAGGGGTAAAAATTATTGTGATTGAATGTCGATGGCCTCCAGCCCGGATTGGTTGTATGACAGGATGCGCAATCCGTCGAGAATCCATTGCTTGCATGGTTCGGGTTTTGCGCAGCTTGATAAGCGGCATTGTGACATGCATTGCAGTCGGTAGGCGCCGCTTTAATATCCCCCGTTTTGTGACAAGCCGTACAATTGGACGCCGCCGTGGCATGCGCGCCAGTTAATGGGAAGTAGGCATTGTGATTAAAGGTGGAGGGTCTCCAGCCAGGATTCGTTAAGTGGCAAGATGCGCAATCGGTCGAAAGTCCTAGTTGGGCATGATTCGGACTCTTGCTGGCATTAAATGCAGCATTGTGACAACTATTGCATGTATTGGGCGTATTGGCATAGGTGCCATTCTTATGGCATTGGTTACAGGTAAGTGTTGAATGCGCACCCGTTAAAGGGAAAAAGGCATTGTGTTGGGGGAACTTGGCAGGTTCCCAGCTCGGGTTTGTGCTGTGGCATGATGCGCAATCGGTTCCCATTCCCAGCTTGATGTGGTTGGGATTTTGGGCTGACTGATAAGCCGAATTGTGGCATGAATTACAGTCGGTCGGAGCGGCTTTAATATTTCCTGTTTTATGACATTGGGCACAATCACTAATGGTTTTATGTGCTCCCGTTAGCGGGAAGCTGGCATGCTGGAACGTACTTGGGCGCCAGCCTGGGGTCGGTGTATGGCAAGTCGCGCAATCGGTCGACAAACCGATCGCCACGTGATTCGGATTTGCGGCTTTTTGAAAGGCCTGATTGTGACAGGCATTGCAATCGGTTGGGGTGTTTTTATAGGTTCCATTCTGATGGCATTGCTTACATTGCAAGGTGCTATGGGCGCCTATCAAGGGGTAAAATTGGTTATGTTGTGTGAATTTGGCGGGGCTCCAACTCGGATTCGTCGTATGACAGCTGGCACAGTCATTGCTGATGCCCAATGATGCATGATTTGGGTTAATTGTTTTAGCATAATTCGCACTGTGACATGCATTACAATCGCTAGGCATTGGATTATAATTGCCTCCTTTGTGGCATTGCGCACAATCGTTCGCGATGCTCTTGTGTGCACCCGTTAGCAGGTAAAATTGATCGTGGTTCGCAAATGTAGCCGGTGCCCAGCCCGGATTTGTCGTATGACAGGATGCGCAATCTGTCGATAGATTAAGCTTCTGGTGATTCGGGTTTTGCGCTTGATTAAAATTACTTTGATGGCATCCGGCACATTGACGCGGTGCGCTGGAATAATCGGAGCCCTGATGGCATTTCTCACAATCTTGGGCAATACCGGCATGCGCACCGGTCAACGGATAGACGGCATTGTGGTCAGGGAATTTCCTCGTTTTCCATTCTGGCACGGTAGTATTGTGGCACGTTGCACAATCGTTGCTAAGATTTAGTTTAACGTGATTCGGACTTTTCGCTTGTTCAAAATTGGTTTTATGGCAATCCACGCAGGTTTGGCCCAAAGGACTGAATTGCAATTTCGTTGCCGTTTTATGGCATTGATTACAGTTGACCGTTTTGTGTACACCTACGAGTGGGAAGGAAGTTTTATCGTGTATTTTGGCGATATTTTCAACGATCCAGGATTGCGAGGTGTGGCAACGTGCACAATCATTTCCGACCGTTTGGTTGTGCATGTCACTGTGGCAACTCACGCAAGAAGAGCTTGTTTTCTTGAAATTCAAGTTTGCATGACAAGCCTTGCATTCGATGGTTTTGTGCTGACCTTCTAATGCGAATCCCGTCGTTTCATGGCGGAATTTAGATTTGGTATTAAATGACCAGCTGCCTGAACTGTGGCATTGCGCACAATCCATACGGAATCCTTTGCCATGCGGATTCTGCGCTTGCAGTCCGAAGGCCAATAGGAGTAGGCAGCTGATTATAAGTGACAGTCTATACATTCGAATCGTTCAATTTTATAGTATCGTATCGTCGTATTTGTCGCCAAAGTTCTAAAGTGACATTTGGTACATGTTACCTGTTTATGTTCGCCATCCAACGCAAAATTGGTCGTCGCATGGTTGAAACTTTTCGCATTCCACCCATCCGGCTGATGACAACGGGCGCAATCTGTTTGTCCTCTTTGTTCAAATTGCTTTCCATGGATATCTGCATGGCAAGTAGAACACTGGGTAGAAAGACCGGTGAATTGTTGCACTTTGTCTTTCATGTGGCAACTGCCACAATGGGTCGTATTATGTTTTCCTTTGAGCGTATATTTCGTTTGGTTATGATCAAATCGGATGGATTTCCAATTTTTTGTATCGTGGCATGTGGTACACGTTTGGTCTGGATAGTAATTCGCCGGCAAGAATCCTTGATGCACGTCTTTGTGACAACTCTTACAATTCAAGTCCATGTTACAGAAAACCCAATCCTTTCCTTTTTTATGGCAAGCAAAACATGGCTGCGCTTCATGGGCACCATCGATTTGGAACCGACTATTTTTATGGTCTTCCAAAGAAAATATGGATGGACTAAAGCCGTCCACAGTGTGGCAAGACGCACAGTCGGGATATTGCTTTGTTTTCTTAGCAAAATCGCCATTATGCTTATCTTGATGGCAATTTTGACAAGTTGCATGTGGCAGAGGATCGGTGAAATCCTTTTTATGGCAAGCGCGGCATTCAACGGTTTTGTGCTTGCCCTGTAAAGGGTAATCGGTCTTATCGTGGTCAAATTTACCCACTTGTTTTTTGTTCTTGAGCAGGAAGGAATTTTGGTTGTGACAGGATTTACAATCCTTGCCCAATTTGCCCTCATGAATATCTTTGTGGCAACTTACACATGAGATTTCCTTCACTTTTTTGAATTCCCGAAATGTCGTTTCATTTTCATTGTGACACTTTTTGCACGAAATCTCCTTGTGTTTTCCTTCGAGGGTAAAGCCCGTGACACTGTGGTTAAAGTTGCGATTCGGATTCACTTGTTTGAAGGATTCCTCGTTGTGACATGCCTTACAATTTTGCCCAAATTGGCTTTGATGAGGGTCCTTATGACAACTCGTACAATTGGTCGAAACGACACCTGCAAACTGCGTGAACTTTTGCCCATTTTTCAGAGAGGTCTTGTGGCATTCATTGCAATTGGTTTTTTTATGCGCTCCGTTTAATTCGAAATTCGTTTTAGCGTGATCAAATAGACTCGCGGGTTTGAATGAATTGACGTCATGACAAGAGGCACAATCGGATGAAAGGGTTTTTTGATGGACATCCGTATGGCATTGCGCACATTTGGCTTCTAGGCCCACAAAACGCTTTGCTTTACTTTTAAGGGCTGGATTTGCGACGTTTTCGGCTTTGTGGCAGTCGGTACATTGCTTGATTTTCGACACGTGTGCTCCTTTCAGCGCAAAGCCAGTATAGGCGTGATTAAAGGTTTTTTTATCGATGCGAATCATATCGAAATTCTCCCCATGGTGTTCGCTGTGGCAGGAAATACATGTTTTCCCTTTGGCATAGGCGGAGGCGTGAATGCCTTTGTTCGCCCGAATCTGGGCCGCTAATGGCTTATGACAGGCCAAACATTTTTGATTCGTGATTTGATTTCCAATCGTATGGCATTGGGTGCAATTGGACAGTCCTTCCAACTTACTGTGCGCCTGTGTTAATTTTCCGGGAGACAATTGTGCGAAAACACTCATGACGCCCAATATCCAAAGACATAGGATTCCTAAGATGCGATGCATCCAGCGGTTCGGGGCAATATGTGTGCTTTGGTTATGGATTTTTTTTCGATTTTAAGGTGTATCCAAAACGCTTCGTAATCTCGATGCCTGATTTTTGCAAGAATTGAGAAGGCAGTTCCCCTCCGGCAAAAATGTAAACCAAATCATTCGCCAGCGCGAATGTTCCTTGTTGGTTCTCGAGCAATACATCTATTTCATGAATGACGCGCACTTGCGAGCTAAATTCCATGCGAATCAATTTTTGGTCAATCGCGTCTTGAATTTTCTCCGCATTTTTAGGTTTCAGCCGGTTGAACTGCGCACTGCGGTAGGAGAGTGTCACCTGATTTTGTTCGGCTAATAATAGCGCATTTTCGATGGCAGAATCCCCGCCGCCGACAACCAATATGTGTTTCCCTGCAATCAATTCTGGCTCAAGTAATCGATAAGCGACTTTTTCTCTCTCTTCGCCGGGTACATCCAATTTGCGCGGAGTTCCTCTTCGGCCGATTGCTAAGAGCACTTTTTGCGTTGAAATACTTTCTCCATTTTCGGTTTCAACAAGGAAATGTTCTCCTACCGATTTGATCTCCTGTACTTTCGTGTTTTCTTGGACTTGGATCGCATTTTTTTGAATAACTTCTTGCCAAAGTTCTAGGAGCGCAGATTTACTCGTTTCAAATAATTTCACTTGCCCATGCAAGGGCAGGTCCATTGGTGAGGTCATCACAATTTTGGCACGGGGAAAATTGAAAACAGTTCCACCGAGTGAATCTTGTTCGAGGGTGATGCAACGCAATCCCCGTTTTTTTGCCTCAAGTGATCCGGAAATTCCAGCAGGTCCCGCGCCGATAATCACCAAATCATAGGCAAGATCATTTGCCTTTTTAAGGTCATGGCTTAGGTTTTGAACCGCTTGTTTTCCTTGTTCAACACTGTTTTTAATGAGGCCCATGCCACCTAATTCTCCTGCGATGAAGATACCCGGAACATTCGTTTCGAAATGTTGGTTAATGTGTGGCAAATCCACTCCTCGTTTTTCAGTACCAATTTTCAGCGAAATAGCTTCCACCGGGCAAGCATGAAAGCAGGCGCCATGGCCCACACAACTCGAGGCATTGATTAGCACGCCTTTGCCATCGACAATCCCAATGATGTCTTTTTCCGGACAAGCTGATACACAGGCCGCCCCACCGATGCAAATGTTAGGGTCAATAAAAGGATACAGCGAAACAGGTTCATACATGCCGTCTTCTTTGGCACGTTCGATTTTATGCTCGACTTGCTTGGATTTACTTGATTTGATTTTGATGTATAGGAATAGCACCCCTGCGCAAAGCAAGAGACCTAAACCATATATCAAGAGTTCTTCGTTTAGCATCGTTAAAATATCCAGCGGTATCCAAAAAATAACGTCACGCCAACGTGTATCAGCATAATGACCAACATAATAATCGCAAAGGGCAAGTGAATCACGTGCCAATATTTAAACAGTTTTTGCATGTATTGCAGGCCAATGATCCGGCGCTGTATGGTCATTTCTTGGCCAACCAATTTCATGATCATGCGTAATTTTTTTCCCTGGATTTGAGCCGATTTAAGTTGGCCCCTTAAACGACTTTTTAATTTCCAGTCGGCCAAAACCTGTGCCATATATCCTCGATTTTCACCTGTTTCCTCCCCAGTGTGAATAATTTGCTGCAGTAAATCTTCCCCGATTTCCCGTTGAATTTGTTGGCTTATCTGAGCCTTCATCTCATGAATTTCATGCAAACCCAATTCACGACCTTGGATGGTCCGGGGGATTTGTAAATAGATAAACCGGCCTGCCACTCCACTCGCTACGACGGCCACCATGCTCCAAAAACTGATGGATACAAGTCCTCCGAATTTAAAAGATGTATGAAATAAGACTAAAATCGGTCCAAGCGTGCATAAGAAAATGTGAAACTCTAGCCAATGTTTTAGCACGCCGATTCGTGCAAGCGATCGCATGTATTTTCGGGCTTGATAGCCAAACACGCCAATCAGCATCATCAGTGTTCCCACAATGCCATAGCCATGCCCGAAAGGACCACTTGGTTTCAGCATCGAGTGGTCGGCTTGGTAGAAACGCTCTTCGATGGGCGTTTGATAATAAGCATAGCCCGAATAACCTAAATAGGCGGTCACCCCCAATACGATGGTGGTCATGGTTGCTAGATAGATTCGGTGGCTTATTGGATTCATGCCTGTTGTTTTTTAAAGTTTCGGTATGCGAATACACTCAATAAAATCAATAAAATGGTTGTGATGTATACCTCCGGTGGAATCGGTACGGGATCTCCAGCGGCATAGGAATGCAAGCCTGATAAATAGTAGTTGACCCCCAAATAGGTCATAATCACCGTCGCAAAACCAAATAAGGAAGCAAAATTGTAGGCAAAGATTCCTTGTAATTTGGGGATAAAACGCATGTGTAAAATGAAGGAATAGACCAATATGGTCACTAGTGCCCATGTCTCTTTGGCATCCCATCCCCAGTAACGACCCCAAGATTCATTTGCCCATACACCCCCTAAATAGGTTCCGATGCTGACCATGGCTAATCCACCTAACAGCGTTATTTCACTAATGATGGTAAGTTCTTTGATGGCACGCAGAATCTGTGTTCGGTTATTCGCTTTCATGAATAACATGAGGCAAAGGTTTAACATGCCCAGCACAGCACCTAGTAAAAGAAATCCGTAGCTTCCGGCTTCTAGGGATACGTGTATGGTCAACCAGTAGGATTTTAACACGGGCACAAGTGGGGTAATTTCAGGATCTAGCCAGCTCATCGATGCGACTAAAAGCACAGTCGCCGCCAAGGTTGCAGTTGCTGCCAATCCACCGAGAGACTTGCGCGAGAATAAGGTTCCGGCAAACATAGTCGTCCAACCGATGTAAATCATGGACTCGTAGCCGTTGCTCCACGGTGCACGCTCTGATACATACCAACGAAGCCCGATGCCAAGCGTGTGAAAGAAGAACCCAGTAGCCATTGCATAGAATGCGAGCTTGGTGTAATTTAATTTTGTCGCTTGATTTCGAATGGTTGTGTATAAAAAGATACCCGTAATCAATAGGCATAAGAGTGCGTAATAATTCCGTAGTCGGCTAAATACATTTAACTTATTCAAGAATAATTCTGCCTTCACTTGGGTGGTTGAGGGCATGCTCTCACTCGTGGATGCCCGTTGGACATTGTTAATCTCTTCTAAATTTTGTTCAGCCGAGCTGTAATCTTGGTTTTGGGCACCTGAGTTGACATGCTCCAAGTAGGCCAAAAATAAAGTTCGCATCCGGGTAGAATATTCATCTTGCTGATGTTCGTGCATCAAATCTGCCGGTGACAGCCAGGTGTTTGTTGGGTCATTCAAGGGCGGAAAGATGCGGAATATGCTGCCGCTGAAAATCATGTTCACGATGTTTACTTTCTCATCCAATTTGATGAGTGCCTTTTCAAAAGTGCCTTGATCTTTCGGCATCAAAGCCTGCGCTGCCCGAACTTGTTCCTCGAGTAGGTAGTTGCCATCTTGCGCGAAAAAGGACGCATAGCTGATCATACTAGCTTCCGTATGAAGCAATTGTTTGATTTCAGGTTGCTCGGGTAATTTGATGATGGCGGCTTTCTCCCATGCGGATGGGTTCAGCATCATGGACAGAATGAGCTGGTCGGCTGACTGGTCAAAGAGCGTTTCCGTTCTCGCCAATTTGCGCATGAGCTCCCCGGTGTAGGTATTCATCGGTTTGATGCGTCCGTTGTGGTCTTGTACGAGGATTTTTCCAAAGGCTTGTGCATGTTCCGCACCAACATTCGTGGGCATTTGTGCTTGAGCCGCAAAGCTGAAGCCAAGGAGAAATAAAATTTGAACGCGATTGAGTTGGCCAATCAAATAACTAAACCGTGATTTTTTGTCGAAAAACGTCATCATTAACCCGATGGTTAGCAAGAAGTAGCCGAAATACGAGATCCAAGTTCCCCAGAAGTCGTGGTTAACACTGAGGTAGGTTCCTAATTCGTCTTGATCGAAAGACGATTGGAAGAAGCGGTAGCCTTGGTATTCCAAAATGTTGTTCATAAAGATGCGGTGGTTTTCCGTAAGGTTCGCTGAAGGATCCATCAAGGTAACTTCACTGGCATAGGACGATGGGTTTTCGGTACCCGGATATTTTTCGAGAATAAAATCATTGCATTTCAGTGAGAATGGCAATGTTTCGAGGCGAGATCCGTAGCTGATGGCGATTTGTGTTTGGCCCAAGGTAATGACTTGGGCTTGACCCGCTTCCCCTTTTCTACCTGTTACCCGAATATCCTGTGACTTTCCATTCGCTTGTACTTGCAGTTTCAACGAAACCTGGCTTTCCGCCGTAATTTTTTTATTGCCAGCTTCCAATTGAACGATGGCTTTTGGCATGTAATCCCCGATAACGAAATTATTTCCATTCACGGTGTACAATGATCTTAGCATTAATTTGTGGGTAGCTCCCCCAGCTAATTGACTGCTTTGTTGGGTCGCCATGACACGTTGGCCTACTTCCGTGTCGGTCACGAAAACCAGCGAATCGCCTTGTTGGCGTATGTTAAACGCATCCGACATAAATTCTTCGCTGAAATTGAAATTCACCCCATTGATTTGGCTTTGTTCGCCTGATTTGAGGAAATATTCCTCGCGGCCTTGCGCGCTTCCTATGACCACTTTGAGGGTAGGTACACCGTTAGGGGATTCGACTAATTTTTCGCTCGGATTGGGAATGAAATCAAGCAGGCGAATGTTTAAGACGGTATTCCCGATTTGGTAAGACTCTTCAAAAGCATTATTTGTCAAACTAGAAAAGTGCGTTGATTCGTCGAACGCATAGGTATTTGCACCTTCCGTAACACGAAATTGCAAAAAGCTTTCGGCAGATAGGTATTGATTATTGCTTTCTCCCTCGCGGATGTGCATCATGCCTTCGGTGCCGGAGTAGCGTGTAACCGCTGAGCCAATCAAGATAATGACGATGGCTAAGTGAAATGAAAGGGACGCCCATTTTTTTTGTTTGATCAATCGATATCGCGACATGTTGGCAAGAATGGTAATGCCAAAAAGCAGCAGTAATAATTCGAACCAATGGCTCTTAAAAATGAGTTCTTGCGCGGCGCTCGTACCGAAGTCATTTTCGACGAAGGTGGCAACTCCAATGGCAATTGCGAAGAGTAGTAAATACATTCCCGCGAAGCGCGTAGAGCTAAGTAGGTTGAACCATTTAAGGAGAGTAGCTTTGATCATGAACACGGAGTATTGAGTATTTAAATATACCCCTTTCTCGTACTACTTTTTTATGTACTAAATTTCAAAATCGTCGAATCGCCGAATTGAGGCGATAATGCATGTGAATTTTTGGATTTTGGTACAAACTTTTTGCGTTAAAATTTAGTACATCGGTGTTTTTGGGCTTTCTGTGTACATTGAGATGCTTAAAATTCAGTAATTCTTCAAATGAATTATTGGAAAATGGTAGGCAAATTAAAGCCATTTTTTATTTCAAATGATTTGAAACGGAGTGGTATATACGACTGATAAATTGCTGGATGCATGTAAAAAAAGCCCGACAATTCGCGGGCTTCTTTTTGATTAAAAGACTTGATTAACCGTCACAATGAGCGATGGAATAGCTGGCCTACTAGGTGAAAGGTTTGCTGGCGTCGTGGCTAAGTAAACTTGTGGATTAGTTACGCTCCACATGAGCTCCACTTGATCACCTGCAGTGAGGTTTTGGAAGAAGTTCCAAGCTGCCACGGTGGCTGCTGTACTCACACCACCGGAAATAACAACTTCTGTTGTACTAGCAGGAACGTTAATACCATTTTTCCGTAACCAAATTCTGACCAATTGGGTGGTGGTTCCGGCAGAACGATCAATTTGGGCTGAGAATTGGATGTTGTAAATTCCCGAATTGGTGAATCTTAGCTGTGTATTGTTTTGAATAGAAACACCTGACGCAAAATCAGTATTGCTTAATTTCATGGCCACTGCTGAATCAGCAATTGCAGCCGTTTGATTGCTTAGGTCGTAGAAACTACCGTACGCTACGCTACTAAATGCAGCGTTTCCATTTCCACGTAGGATACCTGTTAGGCTGCTAGCACCCGTTCCCCCGTTGGCTACGGAAATGTTGCCTGTCAACTTAGACGCTTGCATCGAAACGATTTTGGAGTCCGTCACATTCGCATCTACAATTTTGGCTGTTGTGACGGTGCTATCCGCCAAATTCGCAAATTTCACTGCATTGCTCGCTAAACGTGGCAGAGTAGCCGTTCCAGTCAAATCGCCCGCTAATTGAATTTTTCCTAATAGCGTTGTGCTAGCATTGCCTGTGGTTTGTGCATCGACATAGGTTTTAACGGCCTTTTGAGATGGGAATAACACATCGCTTGAAGCTCCAGCGCCTAGGTCGGCAGCTATGCTTTTATTCGCCGAGTTTTCCTTGGTTGTTAAGGCTGGGACTGTCGGAGCTGCTGCGGTGCCAGCTAAATCGCCGGCCAACTGTATTTTACCTAGTACCAAAGTCGTTGCATCAGGTGTTGTTTGCGCGTCGACGTAGGTTTTTACGGCTTTTTGAGATGGGTAGAGTATATCGCTCGGGGATGCCGCACCTAAGTTGGTAGCCACCGCTTTATTCGCCAGGTTTTCCTTCGTTGTTAAGGCAGGGACTGTGGGAGCCGCTGCGGTGCCAGCTAAATCACCGGCCAATTGGATTTTACCCAATACCAAAGTCGTTGCATCGGGGGTTGTTTGCGCATCGATATAGGTTTTAACTGCCTTTTGTGATGGGTAAAGAACATCGCTCGGGGAAGAAGCACCTAAGTTGGCAGCCACCGCTTTATTCGCCAAGTTTTCCTTTAATAGCAAAGCGGGTACAGTAGGTGCGGAGGCTGTTCCGGCAAGATCGCCTGCCAACTGAACTTTTCCTTGTATCAAGGTTGTTGCTTCAGGAGTAGTTTGTGCGTCGATGTAGGTTTTAACGGCTTTTTGGGTCGGGAATAACACATCGCTCGGATTCGTTAAACCTAAATTCGTCGCGGTGCTTTTATTCGCCGTATTTTCTTTTGTGGTCAATGACGGAACGGTTGGCGCATAATAGGGTCCTGCTAAATCACCTGCGATGATAATTTTACCGGCTAAACTGTTGGTTGCGGGCAGGGTTGTTTGTGCATCAATGTAGGTTTTAACGGCACGTTGGCTCGGATAAAAACCATCTTGAGCAAATCTACCACCTAATTCGGGGTCGATAGAACGGTTTGATAGACGCTCATACGTGAAAGCCAGATTTTGAATGGTGTTGTTGGTTTCGCCGAGTTGCGCATTGAGATAATCCAATCGAAGTGTTTGGGTATCATTCACCTTATTGATGGCACTAATGGACTGATTAATGACAGCCACTTGAGCGGTGGTTTGTGAATTATTATTAATGATACCTTGAATCTCCTGTTTGTTGCTCGCGATATCTGCCTTCAAGGGGTCTAAATCCTTGATTTTGGCTAGGAGGAGATCATCGGTAAATTGTGATAATTTGGTAGGAGCGGAGCGAACATTTTGGTATTCAACACTTTCCGCATATAACGCATAGGCACTATAATTTAATGCTTGTGTGCTTACGACTGAGAATGTCTTTCCTTGGTCAAAGCTGACATCTACTTTTAGTTTTTTGGGATTTGCATCCCAAACCATGCCGTCAAATGAGGTATATTTTCCCGTGCTTGCCGCTTGCATTCCAGATGAATTTCCTGCACCAATATTCAAATTTACAAGACCGTAGGAGTCGGTTTTGGTACATTGAATTTCTTGATATTCCAATTGTCCTGTTTTACTCAGGAAGCTAAACTTGACGCAAACATCTCCCGAGCCAAAAGGTAGATTGGAAATGGTATTTCCCGGAACGTCCAGCGGGTTTGGGTTTAGGATAACAGCTTGGTAATTAAGTGTTTTCGTTTGAGCAAAACCCGTAAGTGCCAATAGAGAAAGGAATAGAATGCGTAAATATGTTGACATCAGCTTATGGGTTGATTTTAATGCCTAGAGAAAAGGTTGTGGGTAAATAGCGTAAGTGGTTGACCGGATAATCGGGTTCCTTCACCGAGCTAAGTGCTTGAAATTTCACGAAACCGCTGACGAATTTGCTGAGGTGATGCACCAAGGAAATCGAGTATCCGGAATACATACGAATTTTGCTAAACTGCGTTAGTTCGTCCAAGGGCATGAATTGATTGCCTATCAACTGGTTGCCATTCCACATTTTTGCGATGGATATAATGCCTTTGATGTCCAAGGAAATCGCTTGATTGATGGGGATCTCAGGCCCAATTTCGCCTAAAACACCGAGGTGGTCCGTTTGATAACTTAATGCAACGCCTTGTGTACTTCCTACGCTGTTGTATTGATTATAGGTAAAGCCAAAAGCATATTTAATCGTCGGGATAAAAAGTGCTTTGTTGTCGGCATCCCCCGTTCCCATGACTTTGGAAAGATTGACAAGGACATTTTCTCTTTTGAGTTGGGCGTGTAAACCTGTGGCGGGTTTGAGGTAGTCGACTACGGTGCCGTTGAGATTTTGATATTGGTATTCGGTGGCGTTTCCGCCAACTTCAAATACCAATTCTTGAGCCTTTACTTGCGTGATGAATAGGCAAGTGAGGAGGAGGAAAAGGATGCGCATGAATCTGTTATAACGTTTTACGAAGATACAAAATTTATCATGTGCTAGGCCTCCTTTCCGCATGATTTTCCGGCAAGGTAGCCTGTCGTCCAGGCAGCTTGGAAATTAAACCCCCCGGTAATGCCATCGATGTCCATGACTTCCCCGGCGAAATAAAGGCCTGGGATTAATTTACTTTGCATCGTTTGGGGATAAATTTCCGCGAGGTCGATGCCGCCAGCTGTGACGAATTCTTCTTTAAACGTTGTTTTGCCTTGTACTTCGTAACGGTCGTTGATTAGCGTATTGATTAGTTTATTTGCATTTTTCCCTGCCAAATCAATCCAACGAACGTCAGGTTTGATGCCATTTTTTTCCAATAAATACATCCACAATCGATGAGGTATCGGAAAGGGGTTGTGGTTTTGAAGCATTTTCGCGCCGTTAGTTTTTTGAATTTGCGCGAATTCCTGACGAATGGCATCTTCTTTTGCTTCATCGAGCCAATTGACCAAGATGGAACAGGTGTATGCTTTTTCTGCCAAAATCCTTGCTCCCCATGCGGATAATTGTAAAATCGCAGGTCCGCTCATGCCCCAGTGGGTCACGAGTAAGGGGCCTACACCCACGAGTTTTTGGCCTTCGATGCGGACGCGCGCATGTTCCACGACGACTCCCATCAAGGCTTTAATGGGTTCTTTGGGCATGTTGAACGTAAACAATGAAGGAACGGGAGGGATGATCGTATGCCCAAAGGTTTCAATCGCTGAAAACCACGTGGATTTCGGTTGGCCCCCCACCGTGATAATCACTTTATCCGCTGTATGCTTGCCTTGGTTCGTTTCGATTTCAAAGCCATTGGCCGTTTTTCGGATGATTTCGACCGACTGGCCAGTTTGTAATTCAATACCCAGTTTCCTTGCTTCCAGAAGGAAGCAATCGATGATGCTCTGTGATTCGTTTGATAAAGGAAAGATGCAGTTGTCGGGATATGTTTTCAGCGCAACTCCTCTTGATTCAAACCAATTAACAGTATCCTGTGCGTTAAATGATTCAAAGGCTTTGCGGAGAAATTTCTCACCGCGCGGGTAGTTCTCGGAAAGCAAACGGCTGTTGAAGGTCGCGTTTGTTACGTTGCATCGGCCACCCCCGGAAATCTTCACCTTACCGAGGAATTTACTTGTCTTTTCCAGGATGCAGACATGTGCATCTGGGAAATGTGTTTTGGCCGAAAGGGCGGCAAAGAAGCCTGCTGCTCCTCCGCCGATGATGGTGATTTTCAAGGTGATGTACTATTTAGTCGCAAGTTACGGATTGTCTGGGGTATAATTGCCTTCGAAAGCTTAGGCCAAGAGGTAAAGTTAGCTAAATCGTTTGTTGATCATGCTCATAGAAAAGAAGAGCACGGGGGAATGAAGAATTCTTTCATTCCCATAATGATCTCATGCACGCTTTTGGAAAGGGGGAATATCAAACAGTCAAAAATGCCCATGCCTATCAGAATGCTTAAACGCCCGATTTGCACGAGGTGCAGTAATTGCTGCATCCATCTCACATGGATAGTTCCTAGGAAATAGTTGCCCACAAAATACACGCAGAAGGTTGCGCTAAATTTAATGACGTGTCTGATTTTACGAGGTACTTGTTTGACGTCTTCATTTTCGATGAAGTAAACGTAAATCAGGGTGTAGTTGGTGATGACCAAATCATTTAACTAATTTAAACGTGATAAATCATATTTTTTCAAGTTTGAGACTGGTTTTCCACATAAGCAGATGTCAAAGGAGCAAAATGTAATAATAGAACACAAGTTTAAATAAAATCAACTAGTGGCAAACTGCGAATAGTCCTAGTTTTAGTACATAGGCGAAAGAAATAATCAATCATATTGGAGCCTTGGAATCAAGATTTTTGGGGAAGTTTGGAAATGATGGTATCCGATAGGCATACCCCGAAGCATCTTGGTTATGCGTAAAGGAGGATATATTATGTAGATATTTTTATTTTCTTTGCCCGTCTACATAGGTAGCCATCGTTATTTTTTTGCCTTTGATTACTTTCATTTTACCATTGGGTCGGCCATTGCTGAAATTACCGCTGATTTTTTCGTCCGTTGCTGCCGAGTAGGATACCCCCGGCCCTTGCGCTGAGCCATTTACCAAGGTTCCTTCAAAGTAATCTCCATTTTTGTAATCGATGCGCACTTTTCCATGCGGTACATAATCTTTAAACAGGCCGGTGATGACCTTATCGTCTTGCTCCATGCGTCCTTCTCCTACCACATTGTCGTCCTTGATTAGTCCATAATGTCTGATTCCACTGGAATGTTCTCTACTTCCATTCACCTCAAATAATCCCTTGAACTCACCGCTGAGTCGCACGTATTTCCCAGGAGAAATGGAATATTGAAAGCCTTGGCCTTTTGGTGAATTATTGGCATCTACTTCGCCAGTATAGACCATGTTGCCTTGGATGATGCTGCTTCCTGCTGGGGTCTCAATGATTAATTGAACGATTCCCTGAGGAACGGAATTTACCTGGCGGCCTATGACATGGCTTCGCACCTTGATTACATCACTTTTGTCCTCAAATCGATTTCGAATAAATTTACCATCAAAAATGGATTCATTTTTTTCATTCCGGAAATACGTACCCACTTGGTATTCATTAAAATTCTTTTCATCCAGGAGATGCTTGGAGTTGTGTTTCAGGATATCCTTCACATTTTCAAGAAATCGAGTGGAATCCTTTAAGTATCCCTTTAATCCAATACCCGTAATTTGATCCGCTTTGAAATACCCTATGTTAACGAATCCATTGGATTTTAACATAAGCCCGGATCCCTCCAATTTCATGTCCTTGAATTCCCCGATTTGTAGTTTTTCGTTGGGCTTGTACATAATCCCAAATCCATCTCGGTTTTGTTCATTTAGATCTCCCCATAAATAATTCCCTTGCTTGTCTTTGACTTGTGGTTTATCCAAGTTGATTTCGGCCGTTTTGCCACTGCTGATTAAACCATCAAAATAGGCGAGCCCCCCGGAAGCCGCAATCGGCTGCAGGGGATTTTCCTCATAATGTTCGTCCAATTCTTCCATTGACCTACGCATTCGGTTTCTTAAATCGGGTCCATTTGATGGACTCGAAGTATTAAATTGGCCTTCATTGGATTGTTTTCTTATTGCCACCTCACCGCGTGCCCATTTGGCATACGTTTCTATATTTTTAAATTTATACATCCTGATCTGGGATAATTGCTCGCCCGTGCCAACAAACCTCTGAGGACTCTTATTTTCGTTTGAGGAAATAATGATGTTATACTTTCCGTTGGCATCCGGGAAAATAGGCTCATCACTGAATAAATCAAAAAGCGTAAAACTTGGATTATAAAAAACATTCGCATGGTCTTTGCGTGTTTCGTAACTACGTCTGACGGTTTGACCCATTAAGCTCATAGAAACCAATAAAAATGCGAGGATTTTTTTCATTATTATCTGCCGTATTTTTTATGAAATTGTTGATCTGCCTCACATTTCGGAGAGCAAAATTTAGGAGCTGAGCCCGAACAAAAATATAAATTGCCCGCACGAATTTGGCGGAGTTCTTTGATGATTTCATTCTTCAGCTTTAAGGGCATATTCATTTTATTGCCACCAAATGCCTGTCCAAATAAATTGGCAACCCCTAACATCATGTTAGCTAAACCGCCCATCAGGGGATTACTCATCATTTGTAAGGTATTTATACGCGATTCCAATGTTTTTTGAAATCGAATGGATTTGCCGCACCATTCACAACGCCCTACACCTACGGCACATGCCACCCCAACTCGACCTTTGGGGTCACTATTCATATTCATGACTTGCCTATAATAGGCTTTGTCTGCTGGGGAAAGTAATTTGAGTGCTTGGGTAAAGGGACTAAATGTTTCATCCAGTTCCTCTTTTTTCTTGGCCTCTTCTGCCTCTGCCGCAAGTCGCTCATTCTCACGTATTTGGTCTTGTTGGCGCTGTTCCTCTTCTTGTTTGAGGCGCGCGATGTCACTTACCCGTTTAAATTTGGCATCAGCCACATCATAATACATGGATTTTGGATGAAATTCACTGTACCATTTCCAATAATCAACGGATTTAACGTCGTCATCGTCACGGGCAAATTCACGTCCACTTTTTGAAAGCGCAATGAAATCCACATTTCGGCAGGTTTCAATGATGAGGTTTTTTTGCATAGTGAGCAGCGTGCTCTCATAGGAATTTTTATACCGACCGATAAAGGAATCTATGGAATTAAATACATCCCGATATGTTTCATAGGCTGAGAATTTTAAATTCCCATCACTAAATTCGATTGAACTTAACTCTTCCTGATTTTTTCTAAAATTAAGTGAGAGGCTGTAGCCACCCCGATCTGAGGCCGTAAATTTGTTGATGGCATCTCGATATTTATCTTGCAACTTGACAAGTTGGTCTTGAATCTCTCGGAATTCAAGCAAGCGTATTTTGTTCTTTGCCTTGATTTGTAAATCACTGTCGGCATAGCGGTACGTGGAAATGAATGACCGAAAGCCTCGAATATCATTTGTTTTCACCGCTTCTTGATAGGCTATGTTGCTTTGGAGGGATAAGGCCTCAGGCAATTCCGTTGACTTGGAAAAGTTTTGTATAAAGGTCTGATAACTATCGATCGTATTGATCTGGCGCGCTTTTTGAAAGGATAATTTATGAAGTGTTTTCGTGGCTTCATACAACTCGATGGCATCTGGATTTAATCGGATAAATCGGGCATAGGCCTCGATTGAATTTTCTTTTTTTACCTCTGCAAAACGTTCCTTTGTTTGGTAATTAAATGCTTCCTCCTTCCATGCCGAGTTAGTGTACTTGGATATAAACCAAGTTAAATCTTGGTCGTTTTTTCGAATAGCGGTATATAAATGGTATTCGAGTGAATCCCGTTGCGTCTTATATGAATTTCGACAAAATCCGATTTTTTCGCATAATTCATAATTACGCTCCATTCGATCAGCTTCTGCTAAATGGTATAAAGCAGAATCTAATTTGGTTTTATTGGTGGGGAAAAATTTAGCATTAAATCGATATAATAGGAAATTGGAGTTGGCCGTAGGTCCAAATTTATATATGTAATCCCCCAATTCTTCTTGCGATTTTGATTGATTCCCGTCGCTAATGTGCGAGTGAATTTTGATTGCCCTGGTTTTGTAAATGGTATTATTTATTTCTTCCTTACCCTTTTCAATTAAATTTTCTGTACCATCCAACAACTTTTTCATGAATTGGGCATGCGAGCTATTCAAGGAAAAGCAAATCAACAGGGTACTTAATAAGGCTGAACGTAAATGGAATAAAATAGATGCTTTCAAAGGATATTAATTTTTAGAATAATTCCTGCGTATCAATGGGTCGAACACCCAGTCTACCATGGATTGATTAAATTCAAACAGCAATGCTAACCATATATTTTTAAAAATGGTATTTCCGAGCAGATTATTTATTAAACGGTAAGTGGCTGAATGGTAGATGATTATGCTAGGGGCGCAGTTTGACTATGGAGAATTGTAATCCTCCTCTGATTTATAGGGGAATATGATTGTTACGACAGATGATCGTCGAATTTGCATACGCCCATTTCAGATTGGCTGGTGTATTAGAAATGAGCTTCAGGTGATATGATGAATGCTTGCATGGAAAGACAAGTAGGTTTAGCGAATGATTAATCCTTTGAGATAGCAAAAAACAGTATGTAATGTTGCTAGTCGGAATTTCAAGGATGTACCGAGCGCAATATTGCTTGATTCTACAATTGAAACGTTTCCCTATTTGTATAATAAGTCTTCGGCAACAGGGGCATTATTTGAAGATTTTGTCCCACAGGATAGCTTCCTCGTTGGCTTGTCGGGCCTGCTTAAACGGATTATTATATCGCAGGTATTTTTCATTGATTTTGCCTTGGGTTTCGGCAAGTTTTCGGAAGGCGTCAAAGGTAATTTGGGGAACGATGATGCCCCATTTTTTGAAGCTGATCAAATCAACAGATGTTGCCAATGTGCCAAGAGCGGAGATGCCGTTGTAGGCGGTGTACGTGAGGTAATAGGTGTCTTCGATGAAGCAGATTCGTGGATCTTCGAGTCCTTGTGATTCGTATTCAAATTGTGGAAAAAGAAGTGGGACGTCCATGCGGGACCCAACC
>CANGCD010000022.1 GCA_947452215.1 Cytophagaceae bacterium
GAACGAAGAGTGAAGAACGAAGAGTGAAGAACGAAGAGTGAAGAACGAAGAGTGAAGAACGAAGAGTGAAGAACGAAGAGTGAAGAACGAAGAGTGAAGAACGAAGAGTTAAGAACGAAGAGTTAAGAACGAAGAGTGAAGAACGAAGAGTTAAGAACGAAGAGTGAAGAACGAAGAGTGAAGAACGAAGAGTGAAGGAAGGCCTGCGAAATTCGCAGGCTTTTTTTACACCCAAACGCTCAAACTCTTCGTTCTTAACTCTTCGTTCTTAACTCTTAACTAGTTCAATTTACTCTTCCGATAACTATACCCAAAATAAATCAATACACCTGCTAAACACCAATATGCAAAACGCTCCCAATTGGTTGCGCCCATTTGCGTCATTAGGTAGAGATTTACGAGCAAGCCTAATACCGGAATTAGCGAAAGTTTGTGTGAGTAGCAATAGTATGAAATGACACCCCAGATCACAAAATAGCATGTCATGATCCAATGATCTGCTTTAGCATCCCCAGCTAAATAACTTCTCATCCAAGTAGACCAAGATTCCGCATCCGGCAAGCACAAATAAAGTGCAACTATCCAAGCGAGCGCCACCCAAAATGACGCATTGATATAAGGAATCTTGAATTTCGATTTCTTCTGGTTTTCGGGATCTAAATCCAAAATCAAAACCCCCGCGCAAACCAAAACGAAAGCAAAAAGAGTACCTATGCTCGACAAATTAATGACTTCTTCTAAGTTCGCAAACAATGCCGGCACACCCACTAAAACCCCAGTCATTATCGTTGAAAATGAAGGAGTACGATATTTAGGATGAATACGAGAAAAAGCCTTGGGCAATAAACCGTCCCGCGACATGGTCATCCAAATACGCGGTTGACCCAACTGGTAAACCAATAATGCACTTGTCAACGCAATTACCGCACTTGCTGCGACTACGCCGGCAACGCCAGGTAAATTCACCTTCATAAACATGAAAGCTAATGGATCTTCGATTCCTGTCAATTGTTGGGAAGGAACAATCCCTGTTAATACAAGAGTTACGAGTACATATAATATCGTGCAAATAATGAGTGCCCACATCATGGCTTTAGGAATATCCCGTTGGGGATTTTTGCATTCTTCTGCCGTAGTGGAGATTGAGTCAAAACCTATATAGGCGAAACATACGGCAGCCACACTTTTCA
Source organism: Cytophagaceae bacterium (assembly GCA_947452215.1). Classification (GTDB taxonomy): domain Bacteria; phylum Bacteroidota; class Bacteroidia; order Cytophagales; family Spirosomataceae; genus Aquirufa. The sequence continues at coordinate 1,191 of CANGCD010000022.1, forward strand.
GAACCCCCGAAATCCCGTTAGGTGCAAAAGGCGTCCAGTTTTCAACTTGCACATAAAATGCCCCTACCCCTATCACAATGGCAATGACCAGTAACTTCAAAATCACTAATACATTGTTCGTATTTTTAGACTCTTTGATTCCAATGTAAACCAAATAAGTAATCGCAACGGTAATCAATAAAGCTGGGAGATTGGCAACAAAATGCCATCCGAAAATTGTAGGGGCTGAATCGTAAGCCAAATATCCTTCACGCAGATTTACCGATAAAGATTCGAGTGATTGTCCTGACTGCAGCATCGGTTCTGCTTCTACGTATGCCCTTTTCGCAGACAAATAATCCATGGTCAAAAATTCGGGGACATGTGCACCAAGACCTTCTAATAAATCAACAAAATACTTAGACCATGAAATTGCAACAGCTACGTTTGAAATGGCATATTCCAATAATAAATTCCATCCTAAAATCCAGGCTACAATTTCCCCTAAGGATGTATATGCATAGGTATAGGCGCTACCGCTAATAGGAACAGTGGCAGCAAAACGTGCATAACAAAAGGCCGTAAACATACAGGCAAGTGCTGTAAATACAAATAACATGGAAACTGCAGGTCCCCCATTTGCAGAAGCCTGTCCAATGGCCGAAAAAATACTTGCGCCAATGATGGCCGCAACACCCATAAAAGTCAAATCACGAACGCCCAAATTGCGATGCATTTGGCCTCCCTCTAATTTTTCAATCTCCAGTTGGTCTGAAATAATTTTATCTATCGACTTCTTACGAAAAATGGAAGACCAAGTCATATTTTATTGATTTGTGTATTGAACAACAAAAATACATCTTTCTGAAAGAAATTCTAATTTAACGAAAAGCCTTACCTTTGTAGGCATGTCGGTAGCCGTAGTTATTTTAAACTTTAATGGGAGCGCATTTTTATCAAAATTCCTTCCGCAAGTCATCGCTTCAAGTCCTGAAGGAGACATTTATGTGGCAGATAATGGGTCGACCGACGACTCCATACATTTACTTGAACGTCAATTTCCACAAGTAAAAATCATACGTTCCGTTCAAAACCTAGGTTATGCTGGAGGATACAATTACTCTTTGAGGCAAATTGAGGCGGAATACTATGTATTAATGAACTCGGATATTGAACCAAAAACAGATTGGCTCAAAAATCTTTTGACCTATTTTCAAGAAAACCCTACAGTTGCCGCAGCACAACCCTTTATCTTATCCTATCAGGAACCCACTAAATTTGAATATGCAGGAGCTGCAGGCGGATATTGGGATCGTTATGGATACGCTTTTTGTAGAGGACGTATTTTTGATTCCATAGAAACGCAAACGAATCAATACGAAAGCTCATTCGTCAACTGGGCAAGTGGAGCCTGCTTAATGGTCCGCTCCAAGGTATATTGGGAAGTAGGCGGCTTAGATGACTATTTCTTTGCCCACATGGAAGAAATTGATCTTTGTTGGCGCATGCAACGCGCCGGCCATCAAGTTGCTGCTGTCGCTACAAGCGGAGTACTACATGTAGGTGGAGGTACATTAGCTCAAGGAAATCCCAAGAAGACATACCTCAATTTTCGTAATAACTTGATCTTATTATACAAAAATCTTCCTGCTCAGAAGCGTGTTGGAATACTATTTTCCCGCATGTTGCTCGACGGATTAGCTGGAATGCAGTTTTTATTGAAAGGGGAAATCGCTCAGATTACTGCCATTATAAAAGCACATCGCGACTTTTATGGCTATGTATTATTTGAAAAGAACAAGCAAAATCTAGCCCTTGAACTAGATAGGAATAAAGTCATTAGCTACCCAGGAAGTATCGTTTGGGATTACTTTATTCGTAAAATCAAGAAATTTCCAACACTGAAATTTTAAATATCCCAAACGGAAGGATTATTTCGCTGGCGTAAATACCGACGTATATTCATCCAAAATGCCAAAATCAAGTATATGATAATGGGGGATCCCATGGTCAGGAAAGAGGTATAAATAAAATATAAACGAATGCTACTCGTGGATATTTTAAACTTATCACCTAAGCGGGTACAAACTCCAAAAGCCTGATTTTCAACAAAGTATTTCAATCGGTACATCGAGTTTTATTTAAGTGGTACAAAATTAGATTTTTTATTCGATTTAAAGAAAAAATCTAATGAAATAAATAAAGTACAATAAAATATTAAAATAATTAAAATATATTTTCAATTAACTGATAATTAATTGCAAAATGCTTGCATACAATTTTATTTTTTCTACATTTGAGCACTTAAAAGATTTAATTCAAGCATAGTTCAGACCACCCTTCTCTAGTATCTTCCTCTATTTATAGTTTTTGATTCTAAGGTTTGCACCGTCTTCTAGCGCAGAACAATCGATTTGAGTATTAATTTTTTAACATTATTTTTATGCAAACTGGTAAAGTAAAATTTTTCAACGAGACTAAAGGATTCGGATTCATCGTTGATGATCAAACAGGCGAAGACATTTTCGTACACGTAACTGGCCTTTCAGGTGTTACTATTCGCGAAAACGATTCAGTATCTTACGAGGTAACTGATGGAAAGCGCGGAGCAAACGCAATCAACGTTAAGAAAATCTAATTTTCGCACGTTTAATTTGATTAGAGCAAATCAGTAGATTTCAATATATAGTATTGCCCCATTGATCTCTAGTTAAAGAGAAATTAAAAAAGCCTTCTTTCGAAGGCTTTTTTTGTGTCTAGTCCATTAAGCAATCCAGGCAATCACATCCTCTTTCGTAGGCATTGAAGCATCAATCTTCAATTTCTTACGCATCCCGCCTAAATCATTAAAAACTTTATTCGGATTTGCGTCTTTCAATTGTTCCAATGTTAGTATTCCCATCTTTTGCAAAGCGGGAATCCAAATTTTAGGAACACCTGCATTGGCAAATTCACTATCAGATGAAACTTCTTTTACTACTTCTGGTCGCATTTGCGGGAAGAATAACACCTCCTGAATGGATACCTGATTCGTCATCAACATCGTCAAACGATCAATTCCAATTCCTATACCCGATGTAGGTGGCATAGCATATTCCAATGAGCGTAAGAAATCGTAATCCATGGCCATTGCTTCATCATCCCCTTTCTCCGCTAATCGTAATTGATCTTCAAAACGTTCTTTTTGATCAATCGGATCATTTAATTCAGAATACGCATTCGCAATTTCTTTCCCATTCACAAATAATTCAAAACGCTCTACAAGTCCTTCTTTCGAACGATGCTTCTTGGTCAATGGTGACATTTCCACAGGATAATCCGTAATGAATGTCGGCTGAATCAAATTCGCCTCAACCGTTTCTCCAAATAATTCATCAATCAATTTGCCTTTGCCCATTTGTGCGTCAACGTCCATTCCGAGACTTTGGCAATGTTGACGTAAGGCATCCTCAGTCATTGCATCCACATCCACTCCGGCATATTGTTGAATAGCACCTGAAATCGTCAATCGAGGGTAAGGACCTGCAAATTCAATTTCATTGTCCCCTACCTTTAATTTGGTTTGACCGTGTAAAGTTTGGGCAACCTTTTGGAAGATTGTTTCAGTCAAATCCATCATCCAATGGTAATCTTTATAAGCAACATAGAATTCTAATGAGGTGAATTCTGGATTATGCGTGCGGTCCATGCCTTCATTACGGAACATTTTTCCAAACTCATAAACGCCATCAAAACCTCCTACAATCAAACGCTTTAAATACAATTCATTCGCAATACGTAAATACAGGGGCATATCCAGCGTATTGTGATGCGTATTGAAAGGACGCGCAGCAGCTCCTCCGTGGACAGCCTGCAAAACAGGAGTTTCCACTTCTAGCCAACCGCGTTCATCGAACATCGCACGCATCGTTGATATAATCTTTGCGCGCTTAATGAATATATCTTTTACCTGTGGATTAACAATCAAATCCACATAACGCTGACGATAACGCATTTCAGGATCCGAAAACGCATCATAGGTTTGTCCCTCAGCTTCCTTAACAACTGGCAAAGGACGTAATGCCTTAGACAATAAGGTAAACTCTTGCACGTGAACGGATATCTCACCCACCTGCGTGGTAAAGGCATAACCTTTAACGCCCACGATATCACCAATATCCAGTAATTTTTTAAATACGGTATTATATAAGGTTTTGTCTTCCCCAGGGCACAAATCATCCCGACGGAAATACAATTGAATACGACCACTCGCATCTTGCAATTCAGCAAAGGAGGCATTTCCCATAATACGGAATCCCATTAAGCGACCCGCAAGTACAACCTCCTGATAATTTCCTTTTTCAGGTGTGTAATTTGCTAAAATTTCAGCCGAGTGCACATTGACAGGATACTTCGCTGCAGGATAGGGATCAATCCCCATCGACATTAACTCTTGTCGCTTTTGTCTACGCAGCTGTTCTTGTTCACTTAAAATCATCAGTATGTAAGGGATAAAATGAAGCCACAAAAATAGCCAATTCTGTTGGCAAATAAAAGTTGATTCAAATTCTTAAAACTTGTTAATTCGAATTTCGAACATGTTTATGGGAACGATTTTTACGTTAAATTCGTAAATCAAATACTAACCCTTTTACAAATCGCAAGATGGAAATGAAAAATCAATTAAAATCCTATGTAGTCATCGCCCTTTTATCCAGCGGAGTAACTTTGGGGGCTTATCAATTACTCAATCTAGGGAATCAATCGAGTTTCAATGATTCACCATCCGCTTTTTCAAGTAACGTATCCAATATTTCGGCTGCCGGAAGTCCGGGTGAATTCACCTACGCAGCTGAAAAAACGACACCTGCTGTTGTACACATCAAAACAAAGATGGAGCAACAACAAAGACAATTCTCAAGTCCATTCGATGATTTATTTGGCGGATTTGGTGATCCTTTTGGTGGGGGTGGGCGCCGACAAGCTCCCCAACAAGCGGAGGCATCTGGTTCGGGTGTAATCATCAGCGCTGATGGATATATCGTAACAAACAACCACGTCGTTGCGGAGGCGACTGAGATCTCTGTCATGTTGAATGACAAGCGCGAATTTAAAGCGAAGGTTATTTCAACGGACCCTTCATCGGATTTAGCGGTTATTCAAATCAAAGCAGAAAACCTTCCTTTCTTGACATTTGGTGATTCTGATGCTTTGAAAGTAGGTGAATGGGTATTGGCCGTAGGAAATCCTTTCAATTTAGAATCAACCGTGACAGCGGGTATCGTTTCTGCCAAAGGCCGTCAAAACATCATTGATCGCGATGATGACAGGGCAGCGAATCCCTTGGAATCATTCATTCAAACAGATGCAGCGGTTAATCCGGGCAACTCGGGTGGTGCATTGGTGAATTTAAAAGGTGAATTAATTGGTATTAATACGGCTATTTATTCACGCACAGGACAATTTGCGGGGTATTCATTCGCCGTGCCTGTAAGCATTGTTAAGAAAGTATCTGCCGATTTAATTAAATATGGTAATGTTCAACGTGGATTTTTAGGCGTAAGCATCATGGAGGTTAATTCCAAGCTTGTGGATGAGAAAGACTTAAAAGTGAACACAGGTGTATACGTAGGCGGTTTCTCCGAAAACTCTGCAGCTAAGGCCGCAGGAATTAAAATCAATGACGTAATCACGAAAATCGATGGAATAGAGACGAAATCCTCAGCTAAATTGATGGAGATTGTTGGCCGCAAACGTCCAGGTGAAACATTAAATGTAACAGTTAACCGTGATGGTCAAAACAAAGACTTTACAGTAACCTTGAAAAACAAAGATGGAAATACGTCCATTCTTAAAGGTGAGTCGGGAGAATCCTATAAATCAGAATTCTTGGGCGCAAAATTTGGTGCATTGAGCAGCTCCGATAAAGAGAAGTTCAAAGTAAGCTCAGGCGTTAAGGTGATCGAGGTTTCTCCAGAGGGTCGTTTGGAAATGTACGGTTTATCAAAAGGCTCCATCATCACCAAGATCAATGATAAAGTCGTTAACAACCCCAAAGATGATGCCGAATTATTGGAAGCACGTAAAGGTCGTACGAAATTAGAGGGAATCGATGTGGATGGGTCACGATTTATTTATGTGTTGTAGACAGTAGGCGGTAGTCAGTAGTCACTAGTCGTCAGTAAAAGTTGACAATGCTAATACTAAAGAAAAAAGCCTCACTTGGGAATCCAGGTGAGGCTTTTTTATGGGTGCTAGTCGCTAGTCATGTAGACAATAGCTGAAAAATGGTAATCAAAAAAATTCTAAAATGACTTATAAATAACAGACTAGCGACTGACGACTAGCGACTAGTGACTAACCAAAACAAAGCCCCACTTGGAATACCAAGCAGGGCTTATAAATACTATCTTATTTGTCAGACTAACGACTACTTCCGATACATCACTGTCTTAACAGCATCAATCGTACGCGCAACGTTAGGCAAAATTTCCTCAATTAACGTAGGCGCATAGGGTAAAGGCAAGTCACGTGAATTTACACGAACCACAGGTGCATCTAAATAATCAAATGCCCAACGTTGTAAGTGATATGCAATTTCAGATGAAATAGCTGAAAGCGGATTTGCTTCTTCAACTACAACACAACGATTTGTTTTCTTAACTGACTCAACAACCGTGATATAATCAATCGGACGAACGGTACGTAAATCAATCACCTCAGCATTGATTCCTTGTTTCGCTAATTCTTCGACCGCTGGCAATACCACACGTGACAACATTTTACCAAAAGTAACAATCGTCACATCTGTACCCGCTTTCACAACATTCGCTTTTCCAATCGGAATCAAATATTCACCATCCGGTACCAATCCTTTGTCTCCATACATCAACTCTGATTCCATGAAAATAACCGGATCATTATCGCGAATTGAAGCCTTCATTAAGCCTTTTGCATCCGCAGGTGTTGCAGGAACAACCACTTTAAGTCCAGGAGTATTCGCAAACCAATTTTCAAAATTGGACGAGTGCTGTGAGGATAATTGCCCCGCATTACCCGTAGGCCCACGGAAAACAATCGGACATGAATATTGACCTCCCGACATCGACATCAACTTGGACGCTGAATTGATGATTTGGTCAATAGCCACCAAAGAGAAGTTGAAAGTCATGAACTCAATAATCGGACGCAAGCCATTTGCTGCAGCACCCACACCGATACCACCGAAACCTAATTCAGCGATAGGTGTATCAATGACACGCTCGGGACCGAATTCGTCCAACATACCTTGTGATACTTTATAGGCACCATTGTACTCCGCAACTTCCTCTCCCATTAAGAAGACTGTATCGTCACGACGCATTTCCTCTTGCATTGCCTCACGTAAGGCTTCTCTAAATTGAATTTCTCTCATATGATTTCTTAGTTTTGGGTATTCCCAAGCAGCGACAAAATTAGGCAAGAAAAAGCACACAACAAAACCAAAATTCAGGTTACAAGCGGTCTATTTTGGTAAAATCATCGTATTTTTGATTTTCTATCGAATAATATCTCCTATGTCTGTTCAAATCGGCCCCATTTCGGCATCCTTAGCTACATTTTTAAACGAACACGATTACTCACACATCGCGGTTATTGTAGATGAAAAGACGCAAAAGCATTGCTTACCGCTGATTCAAACACTTCTTCCTAAGAAGTTTACTAAAATCGTCATTCCATCTGGCGAGGATAACAAAACCTTAGCTACCTGCGAAAAGATTTGGTCGGCGATGACGAAAGCCAATATGGATCGTCACGGTTTGGTCATTAATTTAGGGGGTGGCGTAATTGGTGACATGGGAGGATTTTGTGCTTCTACCTACAAACGAGGAATTGATTTCATTCAAATCCCAACAACCCTTTTGGCACAGGTAGATGCGAGTGTTGGGGGCAAATTAGGGATCGATTTTCACGGATTAAAAAATCACATTGGTGTGTTTCAATTACCTAAGACGGTATTGATTGATCCGATTTTCATTCAGACACTGCCCCACAGACAAAAACTGTCTGGTTATGCGGAAATCATTAAACACTGTTTAATTCGCGACGCGGACAAATGGGATGTGATTGCACAATTGGATTTCGAACAAGTCGATTTAAGCGATTTAATTGCTCATTCAGTTGAAATTAAGAAAGCTGTGGTAGCCGAAGATCCGAAAGAGGCAGGTTTACGAAAAATTTTGAATTTCGGACATACCCTAGGACATGCCGTCGAAACCTATTTATTGGGTCTCGGTAAACGTGCCGTATTGCATGGTGAAGCCATTGCTGTGGGAATGATTACAGAGGCATATTTGGCCTACCAACGAAATTTATTGTCTGCAGCTGAATTAGATGCGATTGAAGCGATGCTATTTGCAACCTATGGACGTGTGGCAATCAAGTCTTCAGAGATTCAGGCCATTATTCAATTAACAGCCCAAGACAAAAAAAATAAGGGTTCTGAGATTCGTTTCTCCCTGTTGACAGGTATAGGTGATTGTGGCTATGATATTCCTGTTTCAAAGGCTGAGATGAAGAAAGCCCTGGAATATTACATTGCGTAATTATTCAATCACTTGAGGTACTTTAAAATACTGCTCATTCGTATCGGGACCTAATGCCAATGCCTTTTCACGCGACAAAGTAGAAACCGCCTTGTCTTCCCGAAAATGATTTAAGGCAGAAGTCATGTGAGCCAAAGGAGCTACCCCAGTTGTGTCCACGGCATTCAATGCTTCCATCCAATCCAATACTTTATTGATCGAATCTTGCATCTCCCCTACTTTGGATTCTTTCAAATCCAAACGAGCTAAATGCGCAATTTTAACAACATCTTCCTTACTTACCTTCATCTTTCTTTGATCTTAATTTCTTATCCTCCGGCATCTCCTTATCTAAAAATGCATTCAATGCATCACGATCTAAATTGGCCGTAATTTGACCAAATGAATCAATATTCATCTCAAATCCCGCTAAATCAGGATGCACTTTAGGTGCCTTTGTTTTGGGTTTCGCCTTCATTAATTAATGCTCGGAAAAGTTTTCAAAGCTGCTTCTAAACGTTCAATCACTTGATCTTTCCCCCACAATTGCATCGAAATCATAAGATCGGGACCAGCTCCATTTCCGCTCAAAGCAACACGTAAAATCTGCATTACCTTTCCCATTTTGATTCCTGCAGCTTCCAATGATTCATGAATCACAAGCTTGATATCGTCTGCTTGCCAAACACCTACCTTAGGAAATGCGTCTGCTAAAATGCGTAAACCTTTCTCAGATTCTGCATTCCATTTGTTTTGAATCACTGCCTCATCATAATTTGAAGGCTTTTCAATAAATGCAGCAACCAATGCTGACAATTCCTTTGGAAACGTAATACGATCCAAAAATAATGAAACAAATGCCAACCCTTGTTCTTTGGACAAGTGGCCCAAATACAAGTCTGCTAATGCTTCTGGAGCTTGTTGTTTTAAATATTGCTCATTAAACCATTTGGCTTTATTCACATCAAATTTAGCGCCAGCCTTGTTGATGCGTTCTAACGAAAAGGCATCCACTAATTCAGCCAAGCTAAATAATTCTTGTTCTGTACCTGGATTCCAACCTAAAAAGGCTAAAAAATTCAAAGTAGCTTCTGGCAAATATCCTTCTTGCTTAAATCCTTTCGAAACAGCCCCCGTTTGTGGATCCGTCCATTCCATCGGGAATACAGGAAAACCACCTAAATCAGCATCCCGTTTTGATAATTTACCGTTGCCTTCGGGTTTCAGCAACAAAGGGAGGTGTGCAAATTGAGGTGCGGTCCAACCAAAAGCTTGGTACAATAAAATATGTAGAGGTGCTGAAGGCAACCATTCTTCTCCGCGAATCACATGGGTGATTTCCATGATGTGATCATCCACGACATTTGCCAAATGGTAAGTAGGCATTCCGTCTGATTTCATCAAGACTTTATCATCCATACTTGATGTATGTACGTGTACCCAATCGCGCACGGAATCCTGAAAACGAATTTCTCCTTTGGCAGGAACTTTTAATCGAATTACATAGGGCGTATTCGCATCTAATAATGCTTGAACTTCGGCAGCTGGCAAGGCTAATGAATTGCGCAATTTGACACGCGTCAACGCATTATACTGAAAAGCCGAACCTTTACTTTCAAACATCGTCCGCATGGCGTCCAATTCCTCTGATGTATCAAAGGCATAATATGCTTTTTCTTCACGGATCAATTGGTCAGCATAGGCCTTGTAAAGATCTTTCCGTTCGCTTTGTCGGTAAGGTGCATGCGGACCTTCAGCTCCGACACCTTCATCGGGACTAATACCTAGCCAAGCTAAACTTTCTAAGATGTATTGTTCTGCTCCTGGAACAAAACGCGTTTGATCGGTATCTTCGATGCGAAGAATAAATGTGCCGCCCATTTTACGAGCGAACAGGTAATTATATAACGCGGTTCTTACGCCACCGATGTGTAATGGACCGGTTGGACTTGGGGCAAAACGAACGCGAACAGAAGCAGACATATTTTATGATTTATAGGCAATACAAGCAATTTCAACACGAACGTCTTTGGGTAGTCTGGCTACTTCGACCGTTTCACGTGCGGGAGGGTTTTCGGGAAAATAGGCCCCGTAGACCTGGTTAATTTTAGCAAAATTATTCATGTCTTTCACAAAGATGGAACATTTAACGACGTCCGAATAAGTACATCCTGCCGCTTTGAGGATATGTCCCATATTTTTCATGACTTGATCCGTTTCTTCTTCGATGCTTGCACCGGATTCAAAAACGCTTAACGCAATTTGTCCGGAGACAAAAACCATTCCATTTACTTCTACCGCTTGGGAATAAGGGCCAATGGCAGCTGGGGCGTCAGGAGAAAAAATTATTTTTTTTGTCATACCTTTGAAATAAGAGATGCAAGTTACCAAAATTTGACTGAATCTCGAATCGGAAAACTGGGGAATCAACAATTCATGCGTAAAAAAATACATCAAGTTTGGTATAAAAATAAGGGTATCGGATATATGCTTATTTCCTCCTTGTGTTTTGCATTGATGTCGGCACTGGCTAAATCCATGAGCGACCGCTTCGGTTCTGTGGAATTGGTTTTTTTCCGAAGTGCGGTGGGCCTACCCTTTCTATTGACGAGTTTAATTCGTCGGCCAGCAGTCCAAAAAGGCGGCAAACTCTACTTTATCATACTGCGAGGTCTCCTTGGAGCCTTTACCTTATATTGTTTGTTTTATACCTTAGAACATTTGGGTTTGTCCTTAACGAATACCTATGGACAGGCATTTCCTTTATTCATCGCTATTTTTAGCTTTTTCCTAATCCCCAATGAGCGCTTGTCGGGGAAACAGGTCTTATTTTTACTCATAGGCTTTTTCGGAATTCTGTTAATTTTCCAACCGGAGGCAACGGGGCAATGGTTTAATCATGCCACGGGGATTGTATACGCGATGGGAACGGCACTCGGTTATTTAGCGATTAAAGAGGCTCAAAAATATTACGATTCGCGTTGGGTAGTGGTCTCGTTTATGGGTGCTGGCTTAATTGCATCGACGATCTCTTTGTGCTTGGGCACATTTGGCAACATGCCCAATAGCTTTTTTACGGGACAATGGGTGATACCAACTACCTTTGAGTGGCTAAAGGCATTAATTATGGGTTTATTGGCCCTGGGCGTTCAATACTTTACGACTCAAGCCTTGCTGAATGAGCAAACAAGCATCGTGGGAGCCGTAGGAAATAGCGCGGTCGTCTTTTCGATTGCCATTGAAATCGCTTTGGGGAATGGCTTTCCATCCTTATTGGTTTGCTTGGGGATGAGTTTGGTGGTTTGGGGGAGTTATCGGGTGAGTAAGAAGTGAGTTAAGAGTTAAGAATTAAGAGTTAAGAACGAAGAGTTAAGAACGAAGAGTTAAGAACGAAGAGTTAAGAACGAAGAGTTAAGAATTAAGAGGTAAGGAAAACATAAGTATTTCAACCTTTCAATTACTACAACTCTTCACTCTTAATTCTTAACTCTTAACTCATTTAAAAAAAGTGAACCCCAAGATTTCTCTCAGGGTTCATCAATTTCCATTATGTGTTTCAAATTATGCCGTAGCAGAATTCATCACTTCCGTTTGTTTACGGATAGATTCTAAGTGAACCAATTTGAACATTTCTTCAATGAATTCAGGATATAAACCTAAGCCTTTAGCTTTATTTGCACGGTCGTTGTGAACTTGCTTCCAACGATCTAATTGCAATACAGCTACATTGTTATCGCGCTTGTACTCACCTAATTTCTCAACAACAGCCATACGAGCTGCCAACACTTCCATCAATTCACGGTCAATGTTGTCAATCTTCTCACGAAGACTAGCTAATTCGTCAGAGAAGTCTGAACCGTAATTGGCATTACGAACTTCTAATTCACGTAACATTTCACCTAATTTCTCCGGCGTAACTTGTTGGGAAGCATCCGACCAAGCCGCATCTGGATCACGGTGCGTTTCGATGATCATCCCATCGTAGTTCAAATCCAAAATACGTTGAGACAATTCCATCAACAATGCACGCTTTCCAGCCATGTGTGATGGGTCACCGATCATCGGCATTTGAGGGAATAAACGCTTCAATTCAACTGCCATAGCCCACATGGGTGAGTTACGGTATTTCGTTTCTTGTGCATTCGAAAAACCACGGTGAATCGCACCTAATTTCTTAATGCCTGAACCTTGCAAACGTTCGAAAGCTCCTACCCATAAAGCCAAATCTGGATTTACAGGATTTTTAACTAATACAGGAACATCAACTCCTTTCAAAGCATCTGCTAAATCTTGTACGTTAAAAGGGTTAACCGTTGTACGCGCACCAATCCACAATACATCAACACCATATTTCAATGCCAATTCAATGTGCTCAGGCGTTGCAACTTCAATTGCCAATGGCAATCCCGTTTCTTTTTTCGCCTCAACTAACCACTTTAAAGCAGGTTCACCCATACCTTCAAAGCTACCTGGACGTGTACGAGGTTTCCAAACTCCTGCACGCATAATGTGTGCATAACCCTCCGCCTTAATACGACGGGCAGTTTCTAATACTTGCTCCTCAGTTTCAGCTGAACATGGACCCGCAATAATCAACGGCTTTCCACCAGTCTGAATCCACTCTTGCATAGGTACAATGTCTAAATTGGCATTCATAATTTTCGGATTTACAAGGCTGACGCCCCAAACGTTTTGTTTATTTTATTTTATACTTCACCGATTCAACGGATTATTAATTCTCTTATATTTGCAAGCTATTTCAAAATCAATGAACAAATCAACCGCCTCAACCATACAACAACTTTCGTTCGAAGACACGCAAATTGCCTTTGCTTCCAAGTCCAACTTCCAACTCAAAAAGGCGTATTGGATTTTCGCCTTAATGAACCAAAATTGGCTTGTAAAGTTAGGGACTTTTTTCATCAAATTGTTCCTTTTCCTTCATTTTCCCATCAAAAAACTTATAAAATCAACAATTTTTGAGCAATTCTGTGGTGGAGAAACGATTCAAGAATGCAAAGAGACGATAGACCAACTTCATTTGGTAAAGATTGGAACCATCCTAGATTACTCAGTAGAAGGGGAAGAAAACGAAAAATCTTTCCAACATACGAAACTTGAAATTCTAAAAACCATCCAAAAAGCACATGAGAATCAGGCGATTCCGTATGCGGTTTTTAAAATGACGGGGATATTTCAAGCGGAACTTTTGGAGGAATTCCAAACCGAAGCAGGACTTGCCGAGGAAAACGAAGCTTTATTTCAGCATAGCAAAGAAATTCTAATTGAAATTTGTCAAGCTGCCTATGATTTACAAGTACGATTGTTTGTCGACGCAGAAGAAAGTTGGATTCAAAATACGATTGATACGTTAACTTATGAAATGATGGAACGCTTCAATCAAAAGCAAGCCGTTATTTTCAATACTTTCCAAATGTACCGCGTGGACATGTTGGGGAATTTAACCAAAGCCATCGAAGTAGCACAGAACAATCATTATTACCTTGGAGTAAAATTAGTGCGAGGCGCTTATTTGGAAAAAGAAAGACAACGCGCTCACGAAGAAGAATATTCAGAACCTTTGCATAAAGAAAAGGAGCACACCGACCACGATTTCAATAGCGGTATGTTAGCCTGCTTAGATAACATCGAACATGTCCACTTTTGTATAGGAACTCACAATGAGCTAAGCTGTAAAATGCTAGTAGAGGAAATGGGTAAACGAGGCATTGCACCTCAACATACCAATATCTATTTCGCACAATTACTGGGCATGTCGGACAACATAAGTTACAACTTAGCCTCAGCGGGCTACAATGTAGCCAAATATGTGCCCTATGGTCCTGTTGAATCGGTGATGCCTTATTTATTTCGCCGAGCAGAGGAAAATAGTTCAATCGCAGGCCAAACATCCCGGGAATTCACCTTATTACTCAATGAAGTAAAACGCAGAAAAAACGCCTAATGAAATCAAATTATCGTTACTTCCTTCTTAGTTTTTTGATTATCGTATTGGATCAAGCGATCAAAATGGCCGTGCATTTTTACATGGAGCCTGGCTATTATGGACAAATCGAAATCATTAGTCCTTATGTTAAATTACATTATACCTTAAACCCAGGAATGGCATTTGGCATTCAATTGGGCTCAGATTATGGCAAGTTAATCCTAACGAGTTTTCGAATTCTAGCGATGTTTGGCATTGGGTATTTCTTGTATAAACTAACGGCCAACCAATCAAAACCTTTATTATTGATTTGCACAGCGTTGATCCTGGGAGGTGCGATTGGAAACCTAATCGATTCCGTTTTCTATGGCGTTTTTTTGAATAATGCACCGATCGACGCACCGATGCAATGGTTTCATGGCCAAGTAATCGATATGTTTTTCTTCGATTTTTGGGAGGGGATTTTGCCCACTTGGATTCCTATTTGGGGTGGAACCTATTATTCAACACCTATCTTTAATTTTGCCGATGCGGCCATATTTTGTGGGGTAGTGACTATCTTGTTCTTTCAGAACTATCTTTTCCAACAGGACAAGGAATAATCGGACGTTATGGGGCAATATTTTATATTCTTTCTATTAGCCCTTATTGCAGAAATCATTGGAACAATCAGTGGATTTGGTTCCTCGATCTTGTTTGTCCCCTTGGCATCGCTTGTTTTCAACTTCAAAATTGTCTTAGGAATAACTGCAGTTTTTCATGTCTTCAGTAACCTTTCAAAGATCTTTTTATTTCGAACGGGGATAGATAAAAAGATTGCCCTAAAACTGGGAATTCCTGCCGTACTATTCGTGACATTAGGAGCTTGGTTGACGAATTACATTCCGCAAAAAGGCATTGAGCTTGCGATGAACATCATCATCTTTTTACTTTCCTTATATCTGATGACAGGACATCACAAGAAGCTAAAAGAATCCAATGGCAACTTGTATTTGGGTGGGACGATATCAGGTTTTCTTGCAGGCTTAATCGGAACAGGAGGTGCGATACGAGGAATAACCCTCGCCGCATTTAATCTCGAAAAAGACGCATTCATTGCGACTTCAGCTTTAATCGATATGGGAGTCGATTCAACCAGGGCAATCATTTACATCGCCAGTGGGTATTTCCATCGAGAGCACATCGTACTAATCCCATTCTTAATTGTCGTTTCCATCGCAGGCTCTTATATAGGTAAACGCATCCTGCAATATATTCCCGAGAAGACCTTTCAATACATTGTCCTTGGAGTTATTCTCTTAACTTCTTTGTTGCAGGGGGTGAAGTTTTTTTGGTAGGCATTAGACGTTGGACATTAGACGTTGGACATTAGACGTTGGACTGTGGACGTTGGACGTTGGACATTAGACGTTGGACTGTGGACGTTGGACTGTGGACGTTGGACGTTAGACGTTGGACGTTGGACTTTAGACACTGGACTGTTGATATCGATAGCGTAGAGACGCGATACCTCGCGTCTTTATATAATCCACAAAAAAGCCCCGAATTTCTTCGAGGCTCTTAAATCAATTAAGTCTATCAGCTTATTTCTTCGCTGGAGCAGCAGGTGCTGCAGCTGGAGCAGCTGGCTTAGGCGTAATGCCCATTTTCTTCAATACCAAATCAGACATGTTTGCATCTGCTGGGTAGTGTAACAAGATTGGAGCGGTTCCCATTCCTGCATCATAATTGAATACATATGTATAAGCATTTTCAGCTGCTACGACGTGCATGTTTTCTTCTACTTTCTTCAACAAAGGTTGCAACAATTGAGCTTGTTTCTTTTGCAATGAAGATTGAGAATTTTGTTGGAATTCTTGAATAGAAGTCTGCAAATTTTGCAATTCTTTTTCTTTGTCTTGCTTGATAATATCAGCCGTTTTAGGATCAGCATTTAGTTTTTCAAACACAGCTAATTTATCTTGAAAATCTTTTACTTTTCCTTGATATAAGGTTTCATATTGCTTTTGCGTATTTTTCAAATCTTCCTCCACTTGCTTAGCTTCTGGCATTTGGCTTAAGATGTAATCTGCGTTAATGAATCCAATTTTAACTTGTGCTTTCGCTGGTAAAATAGCCATTCCGAACACAAGGCTCATAGCTAAGAATAGTTTGTTTTTCATAAAAATTTAATCTAGTTGTTTTTGTTTTATATTCTTTATCACTCTAATTACTTCTTCAAATTTGGATCTAATTCCAAGCCCAATTCTTCTAATACATAGTCAGAATAATCATGGATCGGATTCGTATAAATCAAGGCTAAACCATCATTTGCCTTATCGAATACAAAATCCAATCGCTTCTGACGTACAACACGCTCTAAGGCTTTGGATATTTCATCCAAAATAGGTTTCATCGCATTTTGTTTTGCTTTGAACAATTCGCCATCCTCTCCAAATATCCGCTCTTGAAACGCTTTTGCTTCTTGATCTTTAACTTTGATTGCCGCCATTCGTTGCTGGCGTAATTCATCGGTCAACAGTAATTCTTCCAAATGGTACTCTTTTTCCATTTGAACAACGGCAGCTTGTCGGTCGGATGCTTCCTTCAACCAAGCCTTGGTTTTATCCGCCAATGCCGCTTGTACCTTTTTATACTCCGGCATCTTAGCCGTTATAAACTCCGTATCAATGTAGCCAAATTTCTGCGCGTGGGCCCTTTGACCCAAGAACATAATTCCCAAAATTAAGAAAAAAATTGACTTTTTCATTGATATTATTGACTAGCGAATTTGTTGGCCAATCGAGAACGTAAATGCTTGTCGGCCAAAATCCGAATCTCCCGGACGTGGCTTATCAAACGCAAACCCATAATCAATACCAATCATCCCAAATGCCGGCATAAAAATACGAGCACCAAACCCAGCTGATTTATATAAATTAAAAGGATTGTAATCCGTTATCGACGAAAAGTTGTTTCCTCCCTCCGCAAAACCCAAAATAAATATAGTTGCCGATGGATTTAACGAAACCGGATAACGCGCTTCCATAACAAACTTATTGTAGGCTACCCCTCCATTTCCATAGGATCCCGATGGCCCAATGACACGGTCTTTATAACCACGTAAGCCGACAATATCCCGGTTAAACGAGAAACCTTGCACCATACCCGAACCCCCTAAATCGAAACGTTCGAATCGCGTAGTAGCCGCCCCGCCATATGATCCCAAGAATCCCAGGTGAGCACGCGTATGTAGAATCAATTTCCCTAATAATGGCGTAAACCAGCTCGCATCAAACATCCATTTATGATATTCAATCAAACTACCATCTTTATTTCCACCCATCAAAGAGTACGGAGGAGTCAAGGATGCGTTCAAGGAGAAACTTGAACCCATCCGAGGGAAAGTTGGGTTGTCAATACTATTTCTAGAGAAATTCGTCATCAACGTAATGGATGTTGATTTCCCTTGTGGATATGCCCACGTATAATAACGGTCTACATCGTATTGAGAGAATGACAGGGAATTACTCAATGAGAAATAATCATCCGGCCATTTCAAACGCTTACCCAAACTAAATGTGATCGAATTCACATTAAAGTGGGCATCCAATAGGGAATCAGGTACAGAATAAGAACTCATCCCATAACCACCATAGCCACTGCCATATCCACCATAACCGCCACCATAGCCACCGTAACCACCATAGCCACCGCCATAACCACCACTACCATATCCACCCATACTGCTACCGCCGTAACCTGTTGTTCGGAATTGATATGGATAAGAAACGCTTCGGTTTAATGAAATAGAGAATGAATTCGGTTTCTTACCCCCTAACCAAGGCTCTGTAAATGTCAAACTGTAATTTTGATAGGCTGCACCATTCGCCTGAAAGCGAACCGAAAGCTTTTGGCCATCTCCGGCAGGCAAAGGTCTCCAAGCATCCCAATTGGTCAAATTCTTCGCAGAGAAGTTGTTGAACACAACGCCCAAGGTTCCTACAAAACCGATATAACCACCCCAACCTCCTGATAACTCAATCTGATCCGAGGGCTTCTCTTCTACATTGTATTCAATATCCACCGTTCCGTCCGGACGCGGCTGAGGATTAGGCGTAATTTTTTCCGGGTTAAAATATCCGATGGTTGATAATTCACGAACGGTACGGATGATGGCCGACTTGTTAAATTTCTGACCAGGCAAGGTACGAATCTCCCGCATGACCACGTGATCAGAGGTCTTCGTATTTCCATTCAAAACGACCTTATTAATCGTTGCTTGTTTTCCTTCGCTGATGCGAATCGTTAAATCAATCGAATCCCCCTCAATAGCAGATTC
>CANGCD010000023.1 GCA_947452215.1 Cytophagaceae bacterium
CCCGACAAGGTATAAGTCCCACCATTCGTAGCGTCAACCGTCGTTGTCACGCCATTAATAACAAACTGCGTAACGGTCAACGCATTCCCGTCCGCATCGGTATCGTTCGTTAATAGATTCCCCGAAGCCGGATTAATTTGATTGACTGTTTTCTCGTCGCGCGCGGCAGCTGGTGGATCATTGACATCGGTAACCGTAATCACAAAATTCCCCGTATCCGTTCCGCCATTTCCATCGGAAATCGTGTATTCGACCGTAGGAACGGTTCCCACATAGGCAGGCAAAGGCGTGAAGGTATAGGTTCCGTCGGCATTAATTTGCAAGGTTCCTACACCTGGGATATTGGCCGTTGAGCCTGCCGCATAGGTCAAGCCGTTGATTTTAAACTGCGTTAATGTCAAGGTATTTCCATCAACATCCGTATCTGCTCCCGTCACAATATCCCCGGTTTTCACGGAGCCTTGAGGCGTAGTCGCGGCATCATCGGAAGCGACTGGGGCGTCATTAACCGGTGTAATATTGACGGTCAAATCCCCCGTATCCGTCGCGCCATTTCCGTCGCTAAGCGTATAAGTTACCGTAGGAACAGCTCCTGAATAATTGGCATTTGGGGTGAAAGTAAACGTCCCATTCGCGTTCATCACGAAAGATCCTACACCTGCTAATGTCGCTGTTTGGCCGGCAGTATAGGTCGTTCCATTGATCACAAATTGTGTGACGCTAAGCGTATTGCCCTCCACATCCGAGTCGTTCGTCAAGACATTTCCTGAAACGGGACTGTCCTCTGTTGCTGTTGCCACATCATCCGTTGCCACCGGCGCATCATTGACTGGCGTGATCGTTACCGTCAAAGTTCCATTCGCTGTGCCGCCATTACCGTCGCTAATCGCATAGCTAATCACGGGAACCGTTCCAGCATAATTTGCCAAAGGCGTGAAGGTATAGCTTCCATCTGCATTCACGACCACGGTACCCACACCGGCAATGTTTGCGGTAGTTCCCGCTGGGTAGGTTACACCATTGATCGTAAACGATGTTAAGCTCAAGGTATTTCCTTCCGCATCCGTATCATTCGTTAATACGTTGCCCGATGCTGGCGTATCTTCCGTCGTAGTTTTGGTATCAGCAACAGCAACCGGATTTGCATTAACAACGGCGGTTACTGCAATTTTCAAGGCTGCTGTCGAAGTCGCTGTTCCGTCACTGACTGTATAGGTAATGGTTGGCGCTGCACCAGTGAATGTCGAGGTCGGAGTGAAGGTATAGGTTCCATTCGCATTCACGACAACCGTACCGACGTTGGCAATCGTAGCCGTCGTTCCGGCTGGATAATCCACCCCAGCGATGGTGATTTTGGTAATGCTTAGCGTATTGTTTTCTGGATCGGAATCGTTGGTCAAAACGTTACCCGAAGCCGGTGTATTTTGTAAGGTAGACTTGATGTCATCCGCTGCCAAAGGAGGGTCGTTCACATCAATAACGTTGATGGTCAAAGTTCCATTCACACTTGAACCATTGCCGTCGCTGACCGTATAGCCAATCACCGGAACGGCTCCCGAATAGCTTGCGATTGGGGTGAAGGTGTAGGTTCCATTCGCCAAAACCGTGATGGTTCCTTTTCCTGGGATGGAAACTGTTGTGCCTACGTTGTAGGTAACTCCGCCAACGGTAAATTGGAGTACGGATAAAGTATTACCATCCGCATCGGAATCGTTCGCAAGAACCGATCCGGTCGCCACAGTACCTTGGTTGGTCGATACCGTTTCATTCACCACAACCACCGGATCATTTACCGGGGTAATGGAAATGCTCAAATCTCCCGTGTCCGAACCGCCGTTGGCATCCGTCGCTAAATAAGAAATCACGGGAACGGCACCGTTGTAATTGGCCGCCGGGGTAAAGGTATAGCTTCCATTCGCGGCCATGACAAATGTTCCGACGTTTGGAATAGTCGCTGTTTGGCCAGCCGTATAGGTTGTTCCGTTGATGGTGAAGCTTGTGACCGTGATTGCAGATCCGCCCGAGCCGCTATCGTTTGTCAAGACAGAGCCATTCAGTGGCGTATCTTCGATCGCCGTGGCAACATCATCTGTCACGGTAGGCGTGTTCGACATGATCAAACGCGCAGCGGAAGACGTCAAGTTTCCACAAATGTAGTTTGACTGTGCAATGTTCAATCGGTAGCGATATTCCTTCATTGCAATCGTCGTTGCGCTGATGGTCAGCGTCGCCGTCGTTGCGCCAGCATAGGTTGCGTTGTTCGTGATGTTGGTCCATGTTCCTCCCCCATTCGTACTCATTTGCCATTGGTAAGAAGTCGTTCCTGAACCTGGGGTTACCGTCGCCGAATATGTAATGTTCGCTGAGCCAGGAACCGTCGTTACGTCGGCCGGTTGGGTCGTAATGACACTTGCCTGACCAGCTGTTAAAACATTCGGGCTTGTTGCCGTATAGCTTGCGCCTGAAACTTTTCCGGTCGCATCCACGGCAGGCGGCGTACCTGTTCCGTAGTAGGAATTGCCGTCGGTGCCTTGTGCCGTCGAACTGTTGTAGGCTTCGTTGGCATCCGAACAACCGTCGCCGTCGGAGTCGAGGTCGAGTTGGTTTGGAATGCCGTCATTATCTGTATCGATGTCAAAATTACACGTGGTAGCATTTGCTTTATAGGAATCATAAAAGCCTTTTGCAATTTTATTTTGATTCGTCGTATACCATGGAGCGCCTTGTGTAATTGTACCATCCACAAACCAAGCAACAAATTGACTTTTATTCGCTGAACCCGGAATTTGTTTCATCCCTGCTAAAGCAGCGGTGGGTGAAGATGCTGAATAAAATAGAATATCACTTGTTGCTACTCCCAGAACAGGAAAATAGTTATTTCCAGATAAAGATCTTGTCCCAAAAACAGAAGCATAGGTACTGCTATTGTTTAATGGAAATGTTTCCTCTGAAGCTGGGTGTGTGGAAGATAAAGCATAACTCGTTCCAAAAACGCCATTTAATAAATTGATTAAACCACTTTGATTTCCCGCAACACAACAGTTATCTGATTCAATGACAAATGCATTACTTGTCTTATTTTGAATAGCCGTTCTTAATGCTGCCCAATGGTTTGCGTGAATCGCGTTAAACGCTGCGCCACCAAAAACAACCATATCATAACCATCATAAAAACCTGCTGGAACAGTTGCGGATTCAATAATATTGGATTGAACGATTGTAGCACCTGGCGCTTTGTTATTATTAAACTCAGCGAATAAACTGGAACGCATGGTTGAGAAATCCTCTGCAGAACCCGCAAACAGGATTTTTTTTGCTCTCGTATCACACTCCATATAATCCAAAAGACCATCATTATCATCATCCAAATCATCGATGTCCGGCACCCCGTCGAAATCGGTATCCGTACAGGCTTTGATGTTCGCGTCTGTTGCACGGGCATAGGTATAGGTTCCTGAGTAGACGCCACTTTCAGTAGAGGTTTCGATGGAATTGGCGAAGCCGTTTGCTCCATAAGGAGTTGCAACGGTCGACTGCGTTAATGATGTAACCGTTTTCGCCTCCACGGCATCGAAGCAACCATCGCCGTCAGAGTCGAGATCTTTGGTATTTACAATTCCATCGCCATCTGTATCACAGTTCGCAAGTGAAGGGATATTACTAAATGTCCAAGATGCTGTATTTCCTGCATACGCTGGCGAAGTTAAATATGAGTTCGTTCCTGCATAGGCATTGGCCACATTTTGTTGGGCCCAAGTACCCGTTAAACTAAATCCACCTGTATTCGTCGCATTATTATCAATCACATAGGTATTCGTACCATTGGTTATCAACATTGCATCCGCAAAAACATAAGTTGCGGATGTAGAGGCAGTCGGTGCAATTTTAACCGTAATGGTATTGGCTGAAGACGGTTTAATGTTTGAAGCGACGAGTTTCCAATTTGAAATGGAATTGTACGAAAAGTCGTTCGGAGCTACCCCATTGGTCCGCTGATCTAAAACCACATCTTGACTCGTTAAGCCCGAAATGTTTACTGGTACATTGGAAGCGATTGTTGTAGCTGGATAATTATACGTGTAAACACTGTAGGGTGCCAAAGAGGGACATTCCACAGTATCCAGCACCCCATCATTGTCATCATCTAAATCGATTACATCAGCAACACCGTCATTGTCAGTATCTAAGCAGACGCTCGTATTGGCATCTGAGGCGTAATAATAGCTGTAAGTACCCGAATAAATACCAGACTCATTAGCCGTTTCTAATGCATTGGCAAAACCGTTAGCGCCATAAGAACCCGCAGCAATGGCGTTGGCAACGTTAGTCGTTGATCCAGAAGTATTGATCACGGTTCCCGCCGACAAGGTTCCTGTAACCCCAGCTTCTTTCGCATCTGGACAACCATCGCCGTCAGAGTCCAGATCAAATTGATTCAAGATTCCATCATTATCCGTGTCGACCGTACACGTGGGCTTAGGATTCGCACTCGGCGAAATCGAAGTTGCCAAATTAAATCGCGCTTCTTTTACCCCACCATAATTTGAGGTACCTGCAACCCCGATGATACGGAAGTATTTAAACTTCGTGCTTGGTGCCAGAGAATTCGTAATCGTAAATGTTCCGGTCGTTGCGATCGAGTAGGTCGGAGTAGATAAATCTGTCCAGTTAATGTTATCACCTGAACCTTGCAACTTGAATGTATTCCCCACAACGCTTGACAAAGCCCAATTGACCAAATCAAAACTCATCCCTGAAATGGCAATGTAATTATTGGCTGTAAACTTGAAAATTTCGGCATTAACCCAATTTTGATTAGGAGCGAAAGCAGATAAAGTTGCCGAATTATTATCGATTGAACTCATAATAACATAGGTTGAGTACATAGATAAATCCGTGCTGACAGCAGCAGGAATGCTCATCTCGTCGGTTGTATAAAAGCAACTCGGAGCCTCAACCGCATCTAATACACCATCATTGTCATTATCTAAATCAGACCAATCCGGCGCACCATCGCCATCCGCATCCGTACAATAATTAATCGTGTTTGTAAGCGCATAGGCATAGGTATAAACACTGTTATAATAGCCGCTTTCTGCGTTCGTTTTTTCTAGGCCATCCTTGAAACCGTTTGCCCCAAAATCAGTTCCCGTAAAACTAAAATTGGACGTTCGATCTGTCGTCGTGCCAGCTTCCAAGGCATCTGAACAACCATCCCCGTCTGAGTCTAAATCCAGATGATTAGGTCTATTATCCGTATCGCTAGCTGTCTGAACGCATGTTAATTTTGGGTATTGACTATTTATATAACTTGAATGCAGCAAAAACTTTATGTCCTTAACGCCACCATACCAGGACGTACCAGCTACCCCTAAAACACGGTAATATTTGTATTTGCTGCTTGGTGAAACACTATTCGATAATACAAAACTTCCTGTGCTTTGGGTAGATGCGACTGCCGCAGATAAGTCTGTCCACCCATTTGCATCATTAGAACCCTGCAACTTAAAGGTATTACCTGCAGCATTTGAAAGGGCCCAGTTAACTAAATCAAAATTAAGCCCTGTTATAGGAATTGGCCGTTGAGCCTCTAATCTAAAGATTTCTTTACCTACCCAGCTCACAGATTGGGTAAAGGCAGAAAAAGTTGTCGCACTGGCATCAATCGCGTTGCCAATTATGTTCGTTGAATACGGGTCTAATTCGGTGCTAATAGCCACAGGTTGCGCTATTTCATCGATTGTAAAGAAGCAAGTGGGCGACTCAACAGCATCCAAAATGCCATCATTATCATCGTCAATATCGATGATGTCGGCAACCCCATCATTATCTGTATCTAAGCACGAACTCAAGCCTGGTGCAATAGCAAAATCATAATTGTAAGCACCCGAATAAATTCCTGATTCGTTCGACGTTTCTAACGCATTCGCAAAACCGTTTAGTCCATAAGACCCAGATGCAATGGCTCCACCCACATTAGCAGTCGTGTTTAAACTTGATGGTGTGCCATTAACAATAGAACCAGCTAATAAAACCCCGCTTACGCCAGCTTCTCTGGCATCCGGACAGCCATCACCATCAGAGTCAAGGTCGATTCGATTGGGTATCCCATCATTGTCGGTATCAATATCATCGCCACAAGCTACGGCTAGATTGATATCTGACATAGTATTCCCTGCTTCTAATTTGATTATTAGATTGGATACTTTGGATGTTTTAATCAACCAAGATTCGGAATCATTATTTGAAACGGCAACTGGAGTAAAATTGATAGACCCCAAAGGGTTTGAATTAACCGTTAAATTTCCGCTTGGATCTGATAACAAGAATAATCCACCGGATGCACTAATATTCCATCGATCTCCATTATCAAAATTGACATTGTTATTTGGCGTAGCGTGCTTAACGGTAACCGTAACAGGCCTGTTAAACGATAAGTTGACAATGGCTCCGGAGGATAGGGCCAAGTTGCCATTACCATCAGAACCTGCTGAAGGCGCAATAGAACTTATTTGCGTAACTGTTATGCCATTGCCGACGCTTATAACTTGTGAAGTCGTACTTAGAGATGAAAAATCGAGCAGCTTGCATGTTTCTGTTTCAATCGCATCCAACACACCATCGTTATCATCATCGATATCAATGACATCTTTGATGCCGTCACCATCAGAATCTGAACACAGATTTACACTTGACAAAAGCGCATAATTCTTATATGTAGAAACATAATTTACTACACCGGAAGTACCGCTTTCATAAGAATTTAATAACCCATTCCCATTCGTATCAGTACCCGTTGGGAATACGGAGGTGCTTGTAGCTGAGTTAGAACTCGAAGCTTCTAGAGCATCTGAACAACCGTCCCCGTCACTATCCAAGTCCATTCTATTTGAAACCCCATCGCCATCAGTATCAAGATCGGCACAATAGCTTCCTGCATTTGAATAAAGGCCTAATTCCCCCATTTGCATCCCATTGGCCGCTTGTGTTCCGGCTGGTTGCGTTTTATAAACAAAGATTTTAATAGATGTAATGTTATCATATCCCTTGCTAAATGGATAACGTGTCGTGGAAGAAACGTCGAGCATATTATCGATGGTCTCGGTCCCTAACAACGTTGGATTCAAAACAGAGCCTGCATATAATTTAATATCAGCCTTCACGATATTATCTCCTGAAGCACCATAATCATTTACAATGGAAAATCCATCTGCATGCATTGGGTTTTGGGTAACAAGTGTATATATGATTGGAGTAGCCGTGAAGTCATCGCCCGCGATGGGATTCGCAACTGTACCGGGTCGAAATACTTCGACACCGTTATTTAACACACCGTCAATGTAAATATCAGGCGTAGCATATGAATATTGAGCCAAAAAGGCTCCCCCGCTCCAGGCAATTGAACTCCAATAATTTGGCCCATAGTAATCCGTAAGTGCGCCAATCGTATCACAATATTGTTCCGATGTATCTAAGACTCCATCGTTATCATCATCGATATCAATGACATCTTTGATGCCGTCACCATCTGTGTCGACGCAAGCATTCACTCTTGCATCTATGGCATAAGTAGCATAGGTAGATGTATATCGAACTATCCCATTATCCCCTACTGTTTCCAAACTGTTGTCCAATCCATTCGAACCCATGTTTCCTGTGAATACATAATTCGACGTGGTTGATGTGGTGGCTCCTGACTCCAAAGCGTCCGAACAACCATCTCCATCAGAATCTAAATCAAAGTGGTTCAGAATTCCATCGGAATCTGTATCATTTGTACAGGTTGATTTAGGGAAAAATGAGGCGTTATAATTGCTATTAACATCAAAATAAAACTCAGACGCTATGCCTGCTAATATGTCCGCTGCAGCTGACCCAACACCCACGATGCGATAAAACTTGTATTTATTCGCATTGGTGGCAACCGTAAACTTGTTGGAATTTGTTAAGGAAACCGTGCCATTTGCCGTAACATTCGTCGCATCTGCCGGTGAAGCAATAGCTGTTGTTAACAAATTCGTCCAAGTTCCATTATCCGTAGAACCTTGTAACATCAAACTAGAAGCTGTGGTCGCGAAAATTTGGGTGGCACTGGTTTTTTTAATGTAAATGGCATCTAGCTGTACCGGGCTGGCGAATTCCATCTTGAATAGTTCTTTACCATTTTGGGATTGGACAGGCGCTGTTGCAAATTGAACCGCAGCTGTCGCTGCTACACCATCCGTTAATGAAGAAAAAATCGTGTTAGGAGATAGCGTGGTCAATTGTGATGTAATAAACACATTCCCTGATTTTGAAGTGGTGTTCCATTCATTGGCTGCAAAGAAACAGGCAGACGACTCGGCCGCATCCAAAACACCGTCATTATCATCATCGATATCATATTGATCCAACAATCCATCGCTGTCATGGTCATTGCTTGTCGAACATGGCTCCACGATGACCGCTCCAGAAACGGTACTCGGCACGATATCAAATGTGCTACTTGCTACACAATAATAGTATGTAGTTCCAGGTGTATTTGTGGGCGGAGTATATGTGGTGGATGTGGCACCTTGAATTAACGTGCCCCCCGTGTTTGAATTAGCCGTATTGCGATACCATTGATAGCTTGTCGCGTTGGAAACAGTCACTGATAAAGGTGCACTCGTTGCATTGGTACAATATTTAACCGGCGTTAATACGGGTTGAACAGTAAAAGTAGGCGCAGGATCTAATTCAAAAACCAAATCGGAATTCGTCACATATTCCCCCGGTGCTGTATTGGCTCCACCGTCATACATCCAACCGATTCCGTTATCAGTCGTAGCCGTGTAATCTAATGTATTGGGGAAATTCGTGGCTGTTCGAATGTAACTCGAATTCATGGTCAAATAATTCCCTGAATAATAGCCAGACCAAGGCAAGCCGCTTCGGTAACGGAAGGCTTCAAAACTTGGATCTTTCTTTACCCCCATCGAATAATACGGAGCTGCACCTTGTATGTACGCAGGCCCAGTATCTCCCCCTTGTAAATAGGTATCAATCCCGTGCCACAATTTAACCCGCTGCGTATTTCCTTGTGGAACAACTAACCGATAGTTGATATTAACATACGGATTAGGATATACGTAGGTATAGGTCACGTAAAGGAAATAATCCAAGCCCCCAGTAGTGGCTTTCAATACCAATTCATCATTTCCACTACCATTGGCGCTACCACCGCTGTGTGAAACGGGGGTAAATTCAACCGGAGTACCTGACCAGTTGGAAACTGGACCAAAATAATTTGTTCCCACCGTCAAGAAAATACCATTGTAATTTCGCGATGTCGATGGTCCTGATGGAAAATAAACGGGATCAAATACTTGGCTTATATTGGATTTAACGACCTGAATTTGACCCGTATTTCCAATGTGTATTTTTAAATCATGCGTATTGTTGGTTCCGCCGCCACCCGCATTAATAATGGAGCCATTGTATAAATTTAAAAAGCTCGGGTTGCTATATGCCGGACAGGTAGAACTAGAGCTGGTGACTTTTAACCGATACCCATACCCCGCATAGGTCGCAGTAGGTTTCGTAATGGTAAGCGTATTTGTCGAGACGCCCGATAAAATTGTACTCGCGGTGGCATTGGCCCAGGTAATTCCTCCATCGGTACTTTGCTCCCATTGATAAGACAATGTCCCAGTGCCAGAAGCGGTAGCGGATAAGGTAAATGGAGCATCATTGGTATAAATCGTTTTACTTTCTACCGGTTGGGTAAGCATTGTCACCACACCCGCTGGAGGTGTGAAGGTGAACATTTGTCCTGCCAAAGGCTTCGTAGTCGTCGCAGTAGCTGTAGTTCCAAAAGTCGCCGAAGAGCTTAAATTTGATAGATATCCGTAGGTGGCTGTGTTGATTGTACTTGAACCAGCTAAACCTGCATTCGCAGCTCCATTCGGAGTTCCTGCACCTGGATTGTAGATAAATTCTATTTTCCCAGACGTTTCATACAACTTGACCTGCATGCTGATAGTCGCCGTTGCATTATTAAATAACCATTTCCAGTTTAACCATTCTACGGTTAACACACGATTAGGAGCTGAACCCGTTAATACATAAGATGCTGTTCCTCCCACGCCACTTAAATCCCCAATTAAAGGCGCGATGACAGGTTTATTGACCGTTGTTAGCGTTGTACTTGCGCCGGTAACGGATTCAAAGGAAACATAGCCATTTGAGCTAACGAAAAACTTGGTATAGGTTCTATTGAGGTATTTAAATGTAAAACCGATTTCCGTTGCGGGTGAAATGGCCTCATCCACACTTAAAGTAGACAAAGCGGTTCCACCACTAATTGCTGTAAAGGTGCCACTCGATGCCGACATCGTGTAATCAGCAACAGCACATTGCGCTACAGCATTTGAACTAAAATTAAAATTAAGAACAAAGAAAAATAAGACTTGCGCAAGCGCAAACCGAAACGTTTTGGGGTGAACGTTCTTCATACGGGGCATACATTTTTAAAACTAAGTTGTGCGCGTAGAACCCAGTAAATGGAAATTACGGCAAACAAAGAAATAAAAATGAAACTTGCTTCTATGTCAAGAAAATTGACGCCTGCAAAAGTTGGACTAATTAATTATCCTAATTTGGAGGTAAAATACTCCTTTGGCGTGCAGCCTTTGGCCTTACGGAATGCTGTATAAAAACTTTGACGGGAGCCAAAGCCTGAAGATTCCGCTATGGATTCAATGGAGGACTTTTGCAAGAATTGTGGGTCCATCAACTTATCTTCAATGTACTGAATGCGGTAATTATTTAAGTAATCACGGAAACTTATACCATAGTGATGCTTGATAGCCTGTCCAATCAAACGGTGTGGATGACCAGTCAAAGAACCCAATAATTCCGCCGTTAATTGAGAATTCAAAAACACCTCCGTGGATTTAAAATACTCATCCACTTTTAATGCTAAGGCCTTCAATCGCACCTCCTCTTCCTCGCTGAGAACAATCTCCACTTTTTCAGGACCACGCAAATTCTTAGCCAGGATATTAACATCCAATAATTGGGGATTAATAGCAAGATAAAACAAGTGAAAAACAAACTCCGCAATGAGTAAATAATCCGTGGTTATAAAGGAAGATTTGCCACTATCAGTATAGATGAAAAGATACCATAAGTAAAAAATGGTACAGAATCGAAAAAGCAGAATCCCAATGACCCAGAAATGGAAAATCCCTTTTTGGAATAATACCTCTTGCTGTTTGTCTCGTCTAAATCGCACATAATAATACACCATCGCGATATAAAATAATAGGTACATCAAAAGTTTCGCGTATACATGGTAGTAAGGATCGAACCATAAAAACCGAGGGTTATAAGCGAAGTAATCACCCTGCGCGAGCATCCATTTTACCTCCTCAATTTTCACTTCCCTTGAACTCAAGTAATAAGGCGTATTCTCAATGAGCTGAAGAACAAAAGGAAGGAAAAAAATCAAATGGATCCGCCGGAACTTCGCATGTGGATGAAGAAGATACCACAAGAACATAAAGTTTAGCGGGGGTAGCAAATAGAACAAGGGAGCAGAAGTCCGATAAAAATAGGGCGTTTCGACAATTACCGATGGCATTAAGTAATACGCCGCCACCACTAAATAGGCAAGGATTAAAAACTGTGCCGACAAGATTTTAGCGACAACTAAATTACCCTTCCTGAAAAGAAAATTTAAACCAAATAGCAAGCAAAGAGAGCTCACAAGTGAAAACAGATATAAAGAGCCGATATTTGACATTTAGAACTAATATGTATTAAGCCAAATAACAAAAATTGGACAAGCCCATCTGTAACATATTGCGCATTCAACAAAAATTGGACAAAAATTATTCTGCGTCTTTCTGAGCAAAAAAAGCGGCCGGAGTTGTATTATGAAGCTTATTTATCGCATTGTGAAGCCCTTGTCTAGACCCAAAACCCGCCTGCTCCGCCATCAAGTCCTGAGACATCGAACGCCAGGATTCGTGCTGTTTGCGCTGCTCCACGATGTAATTGATACGCCACGAATTGACAAAATCTGGATAGTTCAACTCATAAATATATTGCGTCGTACGCGACAATTCGCGCGCAGAAATTCCAATCATTTTTGCCGTAACTTCCAAGCTAACATCACCCAGTAAAAATGGTTTTTCCTTGGCAAAATAATCCTCAAGTAATTGCGCATATTGCTCATACTTTTTGAGCTTTTCGGCATCTTCATCGGGCTCCGGATGTCGCTGAACGGGATCCAGGCGGCCAACAAGGCTTTGGAAGATTGCAGGGTCTAACAAGGAAGGACGGTATAATACAACCCCTAAATTCAAGAATGCTGCTAAGTGCATCAGGAGATCCGCATAGGAGAACTTTAAATTATTAAACCCAATGATGCCCATTACATAGGCGATAATGAATACAATGGACAATAGACTTAAGCTCGTATAGGCAAGCAACCAGTTGATGACAAAGCTTCGCTTGTAGCTATTTTTACGGATGAAATGGAGGACCAGGAGAAATGACGCGATTGCATTCAAGGTGGTATAAATTACCTTTAATATCGCCATCACTTGTGGCGAAAAGTACATCACATTACTATTAAATTTAATCAGAGATTTTGATTGCATAATCAACTCAACTTGCTTCACTTTATCTTCAAGTGGCCCAAAATAGAACGGCAACAACTCCGCCGTATGCAATACAAATGGAATGAATAATAATGTGTGCCAACGTTGCCATTTACGCTGCGGATATAACATAAAATAAACAAATAGTAACCCGACCGGAGGAGCTAAAAAATGTATGGGGGATTGTAAATTACAAAACTGCGGATACTGAATTAATCGGCCTCCCGTTGCAAAATAGGCTGTAATTATTCGAAAGCAAAAGATCAAAAAATACAAGCCTAAAAACCTAGACGCTAAAATTCCCTTCTTCGCTATCAAATGTAAGCCAAACAATCCCACGAGCGTGGAAATCACGAAATCATAAAAGAGTTCTACGATGGTTATCAAGTGTGTTTTGTTAGATCAATTTGAGCCAAAGGTAATCTTAAGCACGGATAAACAAAAAACCCAAACGAAAATTTCGCTTGGGTTTTACTACTCCGTGTTCTAAATTATAATCTTTAAGGCTTAAACGTCATCCTGAAATTCGGCACAATCGAAAAAGATCTCATCGCTTTGTTGAAATCGCTCCCAGCGGAGATCAAACAAGGCCAGCTCCTCTTCATTCAATGTTAATACAACATCCGAGCTCTTGCCATCAACAGGAAAAAAACGAATCATTAGCTTTTGCCTACTAGTATCGTAATTTTTATCTATACTGGCCAACTGGGATGTCATAAAAAAACAAATCCGATTACGGACTCTAATTCGATAACATTTCATTTACTCGCTGTTAACGAAAGCAAATAAAACAAGGCTTGGGGACAACATCTGTCAAATAATTCGAGCCTGACAATTATTGGACAAGAAATTTTTCGAGTATATCAGCCATAAATCGGATATTTGCCATTCGATATATTATTCAAGATGCGCAATCTCCTTTTTGTCATTTTTATACTTGTAAGTGCCTCTATACAAGCACAATACAAAATTACGCTGCAAATTTCTACCCCAAAAGATAGCGTCGCCTACCTGCGCGGTGTCGTGTTTGATGATAAAAACTACTTCCCAAAAGATACCGTCCGCATTAAAAATAATGTTGTCACACTTCAGTCGAAAAAACCGATTGTAGGTGGGATGTATTATTTCCAGTTGGATAAAACAAAGCAACGCTATTACTTCATATTAGAAAATAATGACAACCTCAATCTGAACATTCGCGGCGGTGAAATACAATCCAACAACCCACGAAATCAAGTACTTTTTCAATACCAAAAACTCGAGAAATCCTTTCAGGTCATTGACTCGTTATATGCAGCGGAAGTCGCACGGGGACGGAAATTCAATTATGCCGACAAGGCTGCTTTCTTCAAGGATAAGACAACAGCCTTAAGTGCATTTCGGAAAAAGGCTTTACCCAAACTGAATCCATCCGAAGTCCTACACATCTACTTTTCAGCGCTCAATCGCATAGATGCCTCGGTTCCGGATAAGAAGAACTATGCAGCACGAGCAGCATTTCTAAAAGGATTGGATTTTAATACGAATAAACTCTTATTCATCCCTACATATAAAGAGCTCCTGAGTGAATACATGGGCTACTTCCCTACGCAGGCAGATTCGCTGATGAAAGGCGTCGATCAAATTCTCAGACGGGTAAATTGCCAGTCGAAATCCTATCCCTACGTCTTCAATTACTTCGTCCAATTAATGCGCAACCGGAACATTCAGAACAACACCGAGGGCTTCGTGAAATTGGTAAAAAACTACGTCGAAAAAGGAACTTGCTCATTCCTAGATGCTGCTCGAAAGAAAGCCTTAATCGAGGACGCAGCACGCATGAATACCGTGACCAACTTTGCGAAAAGTCCAGCGATTAGCCTACCCGATACGGCAGGTGTTACACAAGGTTTACATGCGTTTGCCGCTACATTTGATTATACATTATTGGCCTTCTACGCGCCCACCTGTGACCATTGCCAGAAAGAAGTCCCCGAAATGGATAGCACCATGAAATTGATTGAAAGCCGATTAGGGCTATCCCTGGGGCGCTTCTACGTCTGCAACGAACCCGGCGTTCCCAAAGCTACTTGGCAAAAATTCATCACGAATTACAAAATCAACACGAATGCAACACACGTAGAATTGCCCTCCGTTTCCGAGATCCGTAAACAATACGATGCCTTCTCAAATCCCGTGTTTTTTCTCTTGAACCGCGCTGGCGAAATCGTCGCGAAACGCATCAGTCCAAATACGTTGAGGAAGTATTTTGCAGAAATACAGCGGCAGCGGTTAAATACAAAACCGTAGAGACGCGATACCTCGCGTCTAATAAAAAACCGCCAACGTCTAACGTCCAATGTCTGCTGTCTAATAGACGCGAAGTATCGCGTCTCTACAAAACATCCATTTTTTTCTTATCTTGCCCCGCAAACCTATTCAACATGAAACACCCCATCGCGATGAACCTGCTCGTTTTCGGGCCGGAGATGGATCAAAACGTATTGTCCGAATTAGCCTTTATCGCCGAAACCGGCTATCAAGGAATCGAGATACCTATATTCAACACGGATTTGGCGCATTGGGAGGCTTGGAAAAACGAGGCCGACCGACTCGGTTTGCAGATTTTTGCCTGTGGCATCGCAGGTCCAAACGAGAACCTAATTTCACAAGATCCTGCCGTTCGAAAAGCCGGGTTGGATTACATCAAGGCCACGATCGACATCGCAGCGTATTTAGGTTCCCCCTATCTTTCAGGACCGATTCACTCCGCTTTAGGGGTATTTACCGGAAAGCCTGCAACGGATCAAGAAATCACTTGGGCCGTGGAAGGAGTTCAGGAGGCGGCCAACTACGCCGCAGAAAAAAACATCACAATTTGCCTCGAATACCTGAATCGTTTTGAGAGTTATTTGGTATCCTGTGCAGAAGAATTATATGCCCTGGTAGAAAAAATCGATCATCCAAATGTGCGCATCATGTACGATACTTTTCATGCCAACATCGAGGAAAAAAACACCTCCGAAGCATTGAAACGCATCGCCGATAAAACACCCCACATCCAAATTTCCGAAAGTACCCGCGGAATTTTAGGTCAAGGGCAGGTAGATATTCAAGGACTACTTCTTACATTAGCAGACCTAAATTACCAGGGTTGGATCGTCGTCGAATCCTTTGGGATGAAACTACCTGCAGCCCATATTTGGCGTAAAATGTTTGAGAATGAGCGGGAATTGATTCGTGAGTCGTATCGGCATTTGATGTCGATATTGTAGAGACGCGATACTTCGCGAGTAATAAAACTGTAGAGACGCGATACCTCGCGTCTAAAAAATAAAAGACGCGAAGTATCGCGTCTCTACATAATAAAAAATAATGCGCCCAGCGCAAGCATAACCTAAACCTATGAAAAAATACAACGTAGCCATAGTCGGCCTGGGATTTGGAGCGGAATTCATCCCCATTTATTTGAAACACCCTTTGGCCAATATGTATGCCATTTGCCAACGAAACGAAGAAAAACTCAATTCAATCGGTGATGCATACGGCATCGAAACCCGTTATACGGATTTTGAAAAATTGATTCAAGACCCGAACGTCGATGTGGTGCACATCAACTCGCCTATTCACTTACATGCAGAGCAAACGTTGAAGGCTTTGAACGCCGGAAAACACGTGGCTTGTACGGTTCCCATGGCAACAACCGTGGAAGAATGCAAGGCGATTGTGGAAGCGAGCAAACGTATGGGGAAAAAATACATGATGATGGAAACGGTGGTCTATGCCCGCGAATTTTTATACATCAAAGAACTTTATGAAAAAGGCGAATTAGGGAAAATTCAGTTCTTGAAGGCGTCTCACCAACAAGACATGGACGGCTGGCCGGATTATTGGCCAGGTTTACCTCCCATGCATTACGCGACGCACTGCGTAGGTCCAGTAGCCGGTTTATTGCGTTTGGAGGCTGAATATGTATCTTGTTTCGGTTCAGGAACGATCCGTGAGGAGCTGATCCAGCATTACAATTCGCCATTTGCAGTAGAATCTGCCCACATCAAATTCCGGGATTCAGATTTAAGTGCCATGGTTTACCGCTCATTGTTCGACGTTGCCCGCCAATACCGCGAAAGTTTCGAGGTTTACGGTTCCAAAAAATCCGTCGAATGGCCTTTAATTGAAGGCGAAGAATTGGTAGTCCACACGGCCAAAAAACCAGAGCCCGAAATTCCAGCAAAAGTTCCGACGCCTGATTTCGCCCATTATTTACCGGAAGAAATCCAAAAATTCACCACCAAAGGTGTCTACGACGAGGATGAAAATACACACTTGTCCTTCACCCAAGGTGGCGGACACGGCGGCTCTCACCCCCATTTGGTGAACGAGTTCTTACAAGCTTTGGCCGCGGATCGCGATCCATTCCCGAATGCACCTCAGTCGGCCAACTGGACTTCTGTCGGCATTTTAGCCCACGAATCTGCCCTACAAGGCGGTAAAATCATTGAAATACCTAAATTTTAAGCCATGCGTTTATTGCTGATTGCCTGCCTTTTATTGTCTCAAGTTACGTTGAATGCCCAGACCGGGCGCCGACTGGAACTTCTCTTTTTGGGAGATAAGGGACACCACAAACCTTTCGATCGCTTACCGGCGTTGCAGTCGGCAGTAGGAGTCAAGGGAATGAACATCACCTATACGGAATCGTTGAAAGATTTGAATCCAGCTTACTTGAATAAGTTCGACGCCTTGATCATTTATGCGAATCACGATTCGATTCCAGCCGCACAGGAAAAAGCGTTATTGGCTTATGTCGCTGGGGGTCATGGATTAGTTGCGATTCATTGTGCATCCTTCAACTTCCGTAATTCGAAGGAATTTGTGAAAATGGTAGGCGGACAATTCTGGCGCCATGGCATGGATTCGATTCGGGTAAAAAATGAGGCGAATACAAGCGTGCAAATTAAGACCGTCGACGAGACCTATTTGCATAGTCAATTACAAGCAGACAATCAGATTTGGCAGAGCCGTATTTTAGGCCCTGAGCAAGCCAAAGATAAACCCGGCGCAAGCACCGAACCTTACACTTGGACACGCACATACGGCAAAGGAAATGTATTTTATACCGCTTATGGCCACGATGAAAGAACATGGAATACGACCGGTTTTCAAGACTTGATTACTCAAGGAATTTTGCATGCGGTAGGTTCTGAAAAGCGCGCAATTTTGGCAGCACTCAACTTACCTACCTTGAAATACCGCGAGGCAAATTTACCAAATTACGAGAAACGCGAAGGGGCACAATTACAGCAATTACCATTGAGCCCGGAGGAATCCGCCAAATTCATTCAGGTTCCTGTGGATTTCAATCTACAATTATTTGCCGCAGAACCGAATGTTATGCACCCAATTGCGATGGCTTGGGATCATAAGGGGCGTCTTTATGTGTTGATTACCAAAGACTATCCAAACGAGCGAAAAGAAACAGGCGGAAGCGATTACATCTTGCTTTGTGAAGACACGAATAAGGATGGAAAGGCTGATAAATTCACGAAATGGGCAGATGGTTTGAGTATCCCAACGGGCATGGTTTTTGCCAATGGAGGGATGATTATTTCACAGGCACCACACATGATTTTCTTGAAGGACACGAATGGTGACGACAAGGCCGATGAACGCAAGATTTTGTTCACAGGTTTTGGTACAGGGGATACGCACGCAGGTCCATCGAATCTACATTATGGATTTGACAACTGGATTTGGGGTTGTATCGGATATTCGGGATACAAAGGAAAAGTAGGTTCGGATTCCTTGCAATTTGCACAGGCATTCTTCCGTTTCAAACCCGATGGTTCGAAAATGGAGCACATGACCACAACATCCAACAATACCTGGGGATTTGATTTCAATGAAGCGGGGGATGTATTTGGTTCAACGGCCAACAACGCACACGGTTGGTACATGCCCATTCCGCATCGCAACATCTGGCATGCGCCAATGTCCTTGAACGGTTCGAAAAATACGGATACGCACAAAGACATGCGGACGATCACTCAAAAGGTTCGCCAAGTGGACGTTTTTGGTGGATTTACCGCAGCAGCAGGACATAATTTTTACACGGCGAGGGCCTTTCCAAAGAGCTATTGGAACCAAATCGCCTTTGTTTCGGAACCGACGGGACACGTGATTCACCAAAACCGACAAGTTGCAAAAGGTTCTGATTTCAGTGATCAAGAAGCCTTTAATTTATTGGCCGGTGCGGATGAATGGGTATCGCCGGTATTCGCACAAGTAGGTCCGGATGGCGCTGTTTGGGTTGCCGACTGGTATTCGTACATCATCCAGCACAACCCGGTTCCACAAGGATTTAAAAACGGTGGTGGTAATGCCTATGATACCGATTTGCGTGACTTTACGCATGGACGTATTTACCGCATTGGATATAACAAAGCACCCGCATATACACCGGTGGATTTGAGCACACCAGCAGGATGCGTTGCCGCCTTATCAAATAATAACTTATTCTGGCGCTTGACGGCTCAGCGACTATTGGTTGAGCGTGGAAATATAGACGTAGTTCCTGCTTTGGTGGCACTCGTTTCCTCTGCTCGTGTAGATGAAATTGGATTGGCGCCAGGTGCGATTCACGCTTTACGTACGTTGGAAGGCTTGAACGCCTTACCATTCGATGTGAATGTAAAGGCATTACGTAATCAAAGTGCGGCTGTACGTAAACAAGCGGTTCAAGTTATGCCGCGTACGGAAGCGGGAGCGAAAGCGCTTTTATCGAATGGCTTATTGAATGACAGAGACTCATTGGTTGTGTTAAATACCATTTTGGCCTTAAGCGAAATGCCAAAAAGTCCTGCGATTGAAACAGCTGTGATGAAGAAAATTGCGGCAAGCCAACAAAACGAGGACCGCTGGATTCCAGATGCTTTAACGGCTTGGGCGATGTCGGCAAATCAAACGCGCATCGACGGTATTATTCGTTCGGAAGGTGCTAAATCGGCACAAACAATCGCGGAAAAATTAGCGAAGGACTTAAAAAATCCATCGGTGGATGGGTCAACAAGTGGCATAGACTTAGTTGTAGAAGAGGTACAAGTGAAAGGAGGAAATTTCAAATTACGCGAGGGGGCAAGCTTTGTTATTCGGGTTAAAAATCGCGGAACGCAGGCATTGGCGAAAGAGATTCCGGTACCCTTAACGGTGAAGATTGAAGGAATGGGGAGTCGGGTCGACTTAGAATCCTATACCTTCAAAGATGGCATTGCGCCAGGAGAAACAATTTCTGTGGTGAAAAACAACAATGGTCCGTGGACCGGAAATTTAGGTTGGACCGCAGAAAACGCAGGTAACTATACGATGGAAA
>CANGCD010000024.1 GCA_947452215.1 Cytophagaceae bacterium
AGCTTTATTGGCATTTGCCATGGGTGCAGATTCAATTAACATAGCCCGTGAAGCCATGATGTCCATCGGTTGTATCCAAGCACAAAAATGTCATACCAATCATTGCCCTACAGGTATTGCGACGTCCAATAAATGGTTACAAGCGGGTATCGATGTAACCTTAAAAAGTGAGCGTTATTACCGTTATCATTATACATTGGTCAAAGAAATCGCTGAAATCACACATGCCTGTGGATATGAACACCCCTGCCAAATGACCATGGATGACATCGAACTATCGATGGGTGACAATAACCGAACCATGACTTTATCAAAAGCGTACGGATATCACAAAACGCCGATAACGTATGAAAATTTCAATGACTTATTCGAATGTCCACATTTAGGTGGAGCAAATGCACGAAATCGTTTGGCCAGATAGACCTACGGATTGAAGATAAACGATTATCTTTGCACCCATGTTATCAATATCCAATCTAAATTTCTATTTCGGTAGTCGGGCCCTGTATGAAGGTGCCAATCTTCACATCAAACCAAAGGCAAAAATTGGCCTTATTGGAGCGAATGGAACAGGTAAATCTACATTACTGCGCTTAATTTCAGGTGAATACACTCCTGATGGAGGAAATATCTCCAAATCTGGCGATTGTACCATCGGATTTTTGAATCAAGATTTACTCTCCTACCAAACGGATGATAGCATCCTAGAGGTGGCCATGCAGGCGTTTGGCCGTCAATTGGAATTACAAAAGGAAATCGACCAAGTCTTACATAAAATGGAAACAAATTATGAAGATAAGGATGTAGACCTATTGGCTAAATTTCAGGAGGAATTTGAGCGCTTAGATGGATATACAATTCAATCCAAAACAGAAGAAATATTAGAGGGATTGGGCTTCAGCACAGGGGATTTAACACGTCCATTACGCCTATTCTCGGGTGGATGGCGCATGCGGGTTATGCTAGCAAAATTGCTTTTACAAAAACCTTCCCTTCTTTTACTAGATGAGCCGACCAACCACTTGGACTTACCGTCCATTGAATGGGTAGAAAATTATATTCATGATTATGAGGGAGCTATCGTTGTTGTTTCCCACGACCGTTATTTCCTAGATCGTACAATTGACCATATTGCGGAAGTATCCGGTGCTAAAATCACCTTATACCCAGGAAACTATTCGTATTATACCGAAGAAAAATCCTTGCGAAATGAAATTCAAAAGGGAGCTTTTGAAAACCAACAATCTCAAATTCGTCAAACAGAACGTTTTATTGAACGTTTTAAGGCGAAAGCTTCTAAATCACGTCAAGTACAATCTCGTGTGAAAGCATTGGAAAAGATTGATATTATTGATGATGTCATTGACGAAAAAGCAAAAGTAAATTTCAAGTTCAATTTCGGAACGGAACCAGGTCGTTTTATTTTGTTTTTAGAGAATATCTCGAAAGCCTATGGAGAAAAGGTTATTCTAAAAAATACCTCTGCGACAATTAACCGCGGAGACAAGATAGCCCTAATTGGTGCGAATGGAAAAGGTAAATCTACCTTACTTCGTGTTATTTCTGGTACAGAGGAAATTGATGGCGAGCGCAGAACTGGGCATAATGTCATTGAATCCTTCTTTGCCCAACATCAATTAGAAAGTTTGAATGTTGAAAATACCTTAATAGACGAATTAAAGGCAACAGGTACAACCAAAACCGAAATGGAATTGCGTAGCGTCTTGGGCTGTTTTTTATTCTCTGGAGAAGAAGTATTCAAAAAAATCAAAGTATTGTCAGGGGGTGAAAAATCCCGGGTGGCTTTGGCGAAGGTATTGATATCTGAGGCAAACTTTCTCTTACTCGATGAGCCAACCAATCACTTGGATATGCAGTCGGTCAATATTTTAATTCAAGCACTGCAACAATACGAAGGAACTTACGTAGTCGTTTCTCACGATCGTTATTTTGTGTCGAATATTGCGAATAAGATTTGGTACATTGAAGATCACGAAATCAAGGAATACCCAGGATCTTTTGATGAATATGAGACGTGGATGGCTAGCAGACCCACTTCTCAAACAGCTACAAAAGCCGTGGCATCAAAGCCAAAACCCGAGTTAGCTCCCGTTGAGCATAAACCCGTTAATCAAAATACGGAGAAGGCTATTGAAAAACTCGAGAAGCAAATCATGGAATTGGAACAAGAGATTGAGCAAATCGAAAACGAGATGGCTAGTGTAGCTGCTGCCTCTAAATTTGATGAACTCAAGGCCTTAGAAACTAAACGGCATGCTGTGCAGATTAAATTAGAAAAAACAATTGCCGAGTGGGAGTTATTAATCGGCTAATATGCGCATCCTGATCCTCATATTCTTGCTGTTATTTCAACTAGGTGCACGAGGACAAATGCAGAA
Organism: Cytophagaceae bacterium; assembly: GCA_947452215.1. Taxonomy (GTDB): domain Bacteria; phylum Bacteroidota; class Bacteroidia; order Cytophagales; family Spirosomataceae; genus Aquirufa. The sequence continues at coordinate 2,400 of CANGCD010000024.1, forward strand.
TCGCGTGCTTGAAAACCAAATCAAGAGTGTTTATTTAAGTCAATTAACGCCACATGAGATTATTCAGGCACAACCAAGCTTTGATATCGCAAGTCAAGGGAATTGGTACTTAACTTTCGATGATCTTTCATTACAAAATCGTAATGCACTTTATTTACGCGTCATTCATTGCCAGTCGGACTGGAAAAGCTCTCCACTCTCCGACATCGAATTCCTACAGGATTTCAATGATATACCGGTTCGGGATTCACAGGCATCGATGGGGACAAAAGTTCCCTATCGGCATTATCAAATTGCTTTACCTCGTGTCAAAATTGCGGGTAATTATGTCGTTATGGTGTATAATCGTTCGAAACGAGACACCCTGTTGACGCAACGTTTTTGTGTTTATAACCAAGAATTAACAGTTGCTGGATCCATTCGATTTGGTCGGAATAATGCCCTTCGTTCAAGTCATCAAAATCTTGAATTACGACTAAAATATCCAAGCAATTTAATGATCAATGCTGCGGAGGATTTCAAAATCTACGTGAAGCAAAATGAGTTAATCGTTAATCAACTGCCAAAATTACCCACGGGCATCATTAATCCCATGGAGCAAAGCATTAGCTTTCCCTCCTATGAGAACGAACAAGCCATTGCTGGAGGAAACGAGTATAGACTAATTGACCTACGAAGCACGCAACAGAAATTAAGTTATATTGACCATTGGGAGGTTAAGGAAAGTGAAACACAATTATTTAGTATGTTGGAAAGCCCTCAAGGAAATTATGCCTACGTACAACGAAATGATAGCAATGGAGCCTATGTTATAGAGAATTATGAAAATCCGAACAATCCCCTCTACGCGGATTATGTAAGATGTACTTTTCGATTTAAGGCACCTAAACAAAATGAATCCATTTATGTATGTGGAGCGTTCAATCAATATCAAAAATTACCGGAGAATGAAATGCAATATAATGAAAGCTTGGGTACATATGAAGCAAGTATTCAGATGAAACAAGGGATATACAATTACCGTTTTGAAACAAAAAACCCTTCCAATTACTTAGAAGGGAATTATGCTCAAACTGAAAATACGTATGAAATCTTTGTTTATCTCAGGAAACCTGGCAAACGTTATGATGAATTAATCGGTTACCAAAAAGTTAATTCGATTAATTAGACATTAAATCTAAAGTGCATGATGTCTCCATCATGTACGATGTAATCTTTTCCTTCGACACTTAGTTTACCAGCTTCTTTACAAGCAGCTTCACTTTTATACGTTTGGTAGTCGGCAAATTTAATCACCTCCGCCCGAATAAATCCACGTTCAAAATCGGTATGAATAACCCCAGCAGCTTGAGGAGCTTTCCAACCCTTTTGTATCGTCCAGGCACGAACCTCTTGAACACCCGCTGTGAAGTAGGTAATCAAATTAAGTAAGGCATAAGAACTACGGATCAATTTACTTAAACCCGATTCACTTAAACCATATTCATCTAAGAACATTTGGCGCTCCTCTAAATCTTCAATTTCAGAAATCTGCGCTTCTAAAGCGGCACACACGACAATTACTTCAGCTTGCTCAGCAGCTACGTTAGCGCGTAAGGTATCAACAAATGCATTACCGCCTGCAGTTAATGATGCTTCATCTACATTGGCCACATAAATCACAGGCTTATCTGTCAATAAACATAAATCACCAATGGCAACCTCACGCAAATCAGCATCCATTACCACCGTACGTGCAGATTTACCCTCTTCTAGCGTAGCTTTGAACTGTTGAAGCGCTGCAAATTCTTGTTTTGCCTTGGCATCACCATTCTTTGCAGCACGTTCTGTCTTTTGTATTTTTTTATCGATGGATTCCAAATCCTTCAATTGCAATTCCATGTCGATAATCTCTTTATCTGAAATGGGATTGACGCGTCCTTCGACGTGAATGATATTTTCATCTTCGAAACAACGTACAACGTGAATAATCGCATCCACTTCACGGATATTCGCCAAGAACTTATTCCCTAATCCAGCACCTTGCGAAGCACCTTTCACCAAACCTGCGATATCCGTAAATTCAATAACTGTAGGCAAAATGCGATTCGGCTTAACGAATTCAGCCAACACATTTAAACGATCATCAGGTACGGTCACAATTCCTACATTCGGTTCAATCGTACAGAAAGGGTAATTAGCCGCTTCAGCTTTGTTTGATGATATTGCACTAAATAAAGTTGATTTTCCTACGTTAGGTAAGCCAACAATTCCACAAGTTAATCCCATATATACATTTAATAAGCTGCAAAAATACGGCTAAAAATGAAAAAAGCCTCCGATTTATCAGAGGCTTTTAAAAAATAATCGAATATCTTATTCCCATTTCAAGTCTGTACTCCCAAATTCATCTTCATCGCGATTGAACTGTGTGAAGTCGACATCTGGCATCAATTCCGTTTTTACGTGATTAACTGCTTCATTTAGCCCTTCTACAAACTTGTCAAAATCTTCTTTGTATAGGAACATTTTATGTTTTTCGTAAACAAACCCATCTTCTTTTTGATGTCGACGGCTTTCCGTAATGGTAATGTAATAATCTTGTGAACGTGTTGATTTTACATCGAAAAAATAAGTTCTTTTACCTGCACGGATTCGTTTTGAAAACAATTCTTCTCTATCTCTTTCTTCCACTGTTAATGTAAATTAGGTTTGACAATGTGTAAATCTACTATTAATTCTTATTCACTCAAAAATATTGTCCTGTTTTTCAATACCTCCTTCAAGAAAATCTTGGATAATTTTAACAATATTTTTAATTCCCACAATAAAAACCAAACTTTGAATCGAATTAGGCCCTTTATTCATGCGTTTTACACCTTTTATATTCCTTTTAATCTGCTCCATGAGTCCTATCTGTGGGATTTCACAGGAACTAGGGGATGAAAGTTATGGGATCGCATCCTTCTATTCTAAATCCTTTTATAACAAGAGAACAGCCAATCAAGAACTACTACGCAAAACAGAATATACGGCCGCTCATCGATTATTTCCATTTAACACCTTAGTTGAAGTCACAAACATTTACAATAAGAAAAGTGTAGTCGTTCGAATTAATGACCGCGGACCCTATAAAAGAGGACGAATAATCGATTTAACGGAAGCGGCAGCTAAAAAGATTAGCCTACGGAAAGTGGGTTTAGCAAAAGTTAAAATCAAAATCATCGGTTTTGAAAATGAGCTCATGCTCATCCCCTACCATCAGCTGGAGTTAGAAACAACTCCTAAATTCAGCAAAAAATTCTATCAAGAGACGCGTTTAAAATACAAGAAAAAATACCGAATTAAGAAGCGCATTAAACACAAACGCTATCTTAAAAAAGGCAAAAAGCCTAGGAGCAAAATGAAAATTCAACGCTAGTTATTTGCGCTTACTTTCATAGAACTTGATAAAGTCTTGGATTTTATCAACGGGTATACGCTTACCACGAATATTTTTAGATTTATCTAGAATATAAACGACTGGCGTTGCATAGGCATCAAATGTTTTTTGAAAATCGGTATAATATTCCTCCTTACCGGTTTTCGCGTTTACATGGATATCAATCCCATTCTTCCAGTTTTGAATTTTAAATTCTTCGATAAATTTCTTCCACATCGCTTTATCACGGACTAAACAAGCCGCCAATACAGCAATGTTTTTCGACTTAAAATAAGCATCCTGTTTAAGCAATTTAGGAGTCTCTTCTTTGCAATGACTACAATCTGGATCGTAAATAAATAGAATCGTATAATTCGCTTGAATAGATGAGATGGTCAAAAGTTTACCGCTAGGATCGGTCAAGAACATTTCCGGAATTCGCTTTCCAATAAGTAAGGGTTTTATAATCGCGATACGCTCCTTCATCTTGCGAACAGTAGTCGTATCCCACATTTTCGGTTCTCCTATGTAGTATTTCTCCGCTAAATGCACAAAGGCACCATCAGTACCGACAATGTTGTGATTCTCATACGTACTAGCAATTTTATAAACCACATACTTACGCATAGCCTCATTCTTAATACCTAGGAGTAATTTGTCGGCATCTTTTGAAATGGAATCCGCCTCTTGCACAACTAAATCTTCAAAATATTTATCAATTTTCTTTTGTAAAAAGGGAGTGCGAATGAATCGCTCATCATTTAAATCAATATAATCAAAATAGTGTTTTTTATAATACGTGAACTGAAATTTATAAAGGTCACTACTATCTTTTGCCGTTTTTACGGGTTTTGAGTAAACCGGAATTTCGGGCTCTAAACTTGCTTGAATCAATTTTGAAACGAACAATTTTGAATGATCTTTTATCCATTTCTTTTGAATAACAGCCATTTCAGCACGAATTTGTTCGGGTTTCTGTTTTTCCTGCAAGGCAAGATAGGCGGAGGTCATGTCTTTTTGAAATGCATAAAATGCCTCATTTTCGACACTTTGTTGAATCTTCATTTGACCTACCACATCGGCTGTATCTGTTTCAAATGAAAACCGGCTATTTCCTATCACCAAATCAAAGTATTTATTCTTATTGAATGAAACCAAATAAAGACCTTCATCTAAGACCTCATTGCCCTGAAATACAAAATTTCCTGTACTATCTACCTGAGCAGTATCCTTAATAACTTGTTGGCTAGCTCCAAAATAGTGCGCCAAATACACCTCCGTATTTCGCAAACCCTTGATTTTCCCTTTGATTTCGAAGGAAGGATTTTGAGCTTGCACGCAAGTGCATCCGAATAAAAGAAGCAATAAGAATGAGAGGACTTTCATAAAATTTAGGCTAATTTTAATGATATTAATTTCAAAAATACAATGTTTTTCACGCTATCTAAAATTATTGATTTTATACTTTTACCAATAAGCTGGATAATTCTATGTGCCTGCTTAGTACTTTTTACCAAAAGCCTTAAAATCAAGAAAGGTGCCATCCTGAGTTTATTAACAATCCTTATTTTTGCATCCAATACACTCATTGTCAATACTTTATTTTCCGCTTATGAAATGCCTCAAACGGAGGCGAATGGACATTATAGCTTAGCTATTATTTTAGGAGGTGGGATGATAAGAGAACCACAAGAAGATAATATGCGAATGAATATAGCTGAAAGTGCCGACAGATTCATGCAACCCCTCATTTTATATAAACAAGGGAAAATTGACAGAATACTCATTACGGGTGGAAATACTTCCATTGGAAACCTTAAAATAGATCAAAGCAATGAGACCATGCAGGTTAAAAGGCTTTTAATCACTCTAGGTATACCAGCAAATAAAATACTCACAGAAAATCGAGCAAGGAATACTTACGAGAATGCTGTTTATAGTAAAAGAATCCTTGATTCGACGTCAATAAAAGGTCCTATCCTGCTTGTTACTTCAGCGTTTCACATGCGAAGAGCAGCAGCCTGTTTTACGAAAGCAGGAGTAACGTGCATACCCTATGTCGTAGATAGCAAAAAAAAGGACACCCCATTGGGCATCCTTGAATGTATCGTTCCTTCGGAAAAGGAATTCGCTAAGTTCTCCTATCTTATTAGAGAAATGTTTGGCTACCTAGTTTACCGTTTGGTGGGCTATGCCTAGGTAGATAAAATCTCAACCATGCGAATCAAATCCTCAGAAACAGGTTTCTTCTTCGTAATGGTATCATGGAAAGGTGTATAGACTAATTGATTATTAATCACACCTGCCATCACATTTTTCTCTCCGCGCAATAAACCTTCTAAAGCACCTAATCCTAAACGAGATGCTAAAATACGATCGTACGCAGTAGGTATACCACCACGCTGGATATGACCTAAAGTAGTCACACGAATGTCAATTTTGCTACCCATCTTTTCACGAATTTTATTCGCAACAACCTGAGCATTACCTTCTTCATCGCCTTCAGCTACGACAACGATTGAAGAGGATTTTTGCTTAGCAAATCCATTATTTAAAATCGTAATTATTTCATCCACAGGGGTTAAATTCTCTGGAATCATCAAAGCTTCCGCTCCACCGGCAATACCACATTGAACAGCGATATATCCAGAATCACGGCCCATTACTTCAATGAAAAACACACGATCATGCGAATCAGCTGTATCACGAATTTTATCTATCGCATCCAATGCTGTATTTACTGCTGTATCAAAACCAATCGTATAGTCAGTTCCGTACAAATCATTATCAATGGTACCAGGAGCTCCTACAGTAGGAATTTTAAACTCATTAAAGAAAATTTCGGCTCCTGTAAAGGTTCCGTTACCTCCGATCGCCACCAGACCCTCGATTCCTAGTTCTTGTAATTTATCATAGGCCTTTTGACGACCTTCAGTTGTCATAAATTCTTTTGAACGCGCCGACTTCAAAATCGTACCTCCACGCTGAATGATGTTGCTAACTGATTGAGAATTTAAGGGAATAATGTCCCCTTTTATCATTCCGTTATAACCACGAATAATCCCATAAACTTCTACTCCATGAAAGGCAGCACCACGCACAATCGCACGAATACACGCATTCATTCCGGGAGCGTCACCACCTGAGGTAAATACAGCTATTTTCTTCATCAAACTATTTTTTAATACATGTTACCATGAAAACCTACCAAAAATACGATTTTAATCGTTTAATACATAAAAATAGCCTACATTTTGAATTGATTTTTTATAAATTTCATCTAATAAGTTTTGTAATTTGCAAGTATTAAAAAATGAATATTATGTCCAAATCAGCTAACGAATTCTTATATAGTTATTTAAACAATGCAAGTCCGACGGGCTTCGAATCTTCTGGCCAACAAATTTGGTTGGAGTACCTAAAGCCTTACATCGATGAAAAAATTATTGATACCTACGGAACGGCCGTTGGGGTCATCAATCCAGGGCAGCCCTATAAAGTTGTCATCGAAGCGCATGCGGATGAGATTTCATGGTTCGTTAACTACATCGATGATAATGGCTATTTGTTTCTTCGTAGGAACGGTGGTTCAGATGCCTTAATTGCTCCATCCATGCGTGCTAACATACATACGAAAGAAAAAGTTGTCAAAGGAATCTTCGGTTGGCCTGCCATTCACGTTCGCGATCTTGCCAAAGATAAAGCACCATCCATCGATGATATTTTCATTGATTGTGGCGCAGCAAATAAGAAAGAAGTAGAAGAAATGGGTATTCACGTTGGAACCGTGGTTACCTTTGAAGATGGCTTGACAGAACTCAACAACAAATATCTAGTAGGTCGGGCATTGGATAATCGAATCGGTGGATACATGATTGCCCAAGTAGCTCGTAGATTAAAAGAAAATAAAGTCAAATTACCTTTCACCCTCTATGTTGTGAATTCCGTTCAAGAGGAAATCGGTTTACGCGGAGCGGAAATGATTGTTCGCCGACTGAAGCCCGATTTGGCATTTATTACCGATGTGACGCATGATACGCAATCACCTATGTACAACAAGAAAACACAAGGTGATATGTCCTGCGGAAAAGGACCCGTAATCTGCTATGGACCTGCTGTACAAAACAATGTACGCGATTTCATTATCGATGTAGCAAAAGAAAATAACATCGATTTTCAGCGCCAAGCCGTCTCACGTTCAACAGGTACAGATACCGATTCCTTTGCCTATGCCACTGAAGGGGTAGCTTCGGCATTGATATCATTGCCTTTAAAATACATGCATACAACCGTAGAAACCATAGCCAAAAGTGATATGGAGGCAGTCATTGACTTGATTTATCAATCCTTGTTGAAAGTCAAAGGAAATGAGGATTGGAGGTATTTTAGTTAGACGTTGGACTTTGGACGTTAGACCATGGTTAAATAGTATAGACGCGACACTTCGCGTCTAATCCCCAGATTGAAGTCTGGGGTTATAAAAAAAGATCCCAATCCAACTTCTATTAGATACGAAGTGTCGCGTCTCTACAATCAAATACTTCCAATGACTAACGTCTAAAGTCTAATGTCCAGCGTCTATCAGACGCGAAGTATCGCGTCTCTACATAACGATTCAATTCCTACGTCTAATGTCTGATTTTTATAACAGCGCGCTTATTCGCGCTGTTATAAAAATCTCGCAAAAAACTCCCAAGTCCGTAACATCTGATCGATCCGCTGACGGTTGTTCCCCGCACGCGTTATCTCATGCGAAGCACCTGGATGACGAACATACTCAACTTCACGCCCCATTTGCTTCAAACTCTTATACAACATCTCACTTTGAATAACACCCGTCCGCAAATCATTTTCACCATGGAAAATAATTAAAGGTGTTTTGATATTAGCCACATAACTTAATGGCGATTCCCGATCCAGCACAGCTCTAGTTGCCTTCTCCCAAGGATAACCTCCAAAATAATTAGGAACTAAACGCCATGCGTTTCCTTCTCCGAAAAATGTTGATAATTCATATACCCCACGCTGTGACGCAGCCACCTTAAATCGATTCGTATGCCCGACAATCCAAGCAACTAAATATCCTGCATAAGAACCACCGGTCACCGCTAATTTGGTTGTATCGGCCCATCCTTCTTTGATGGCTAAATCTGTCACGCGCATGACATCCGCCATCGGACCTGCTCCCCAATCTTTCACGTTACTAGCCATAAAAGGTGTTCCATATCCACCGCTTCCGCGTGGGTTACAATAAACAATGCCATATCCTTTCGTAGCATAGTATTGAAATTCATGCCACATGCTTGCTTCACCCGTTCCCCACATCGCAGTAGGACCTCCATGAATCTCCACAACCAAAGGATACTTTTTCCCCTCCTGATAACCAATCGGCTTCATCACCCAATAATCAACCGTTTGACCTAATTTATTAATAAACTGGTGTTTCACCGCTTTGGCTAATTGCTTATCCTTTAACCAAATAGCATTAAAATCCGTTATGCGAGACTCTTTGCCATCAGAAAGCATATACAATTCCGACGGATTTTCAATCGATGTTTTAGCGTAAATAATTTGATCACTCGCTACATCAAATCCCAAAACCCCTTCCATCGTTGATGTCAAAGTTTTAAATTTCTTTGTTGACAATGTATATTCCAAAATCGGAACTCCACCTTGATCTTGTGGCGTTAGATACAATTTCGAATCATCTGCAGACCATTTCACTTGGGTAATCACACGATCCAAATTAACATCTTGAATCACACCCGAAGCCAAATTCATCACTTTTAAAACTGGATTCGATACTCCGGTTGATTTTGATTCAAAAAAAGCAACTTGGTCACCTTTATTATTGATACTTAAATTCGAATAACGATAACCCGCTTTGATTAATACCGATTTATATGACTTTGAAGGGATATCATAACGAACCATTTGACTTTCTAAGACTTTATCGGGGTGTGTCAAACTATCCGCTGGCAAAATAACTAAAATGGTATTGGCGTCTAATTGCTCCCAATCTGACCATCGATGCAAAGGATTGTTTATCGCAATCGGCTTAGTACCTGCAGTTAATGATAAAGCATATAGCGTACTTAATTGAATTTCACCAGACGTTGTCGTTTCCTCTTGAAAATTCAATCGATTGATAACCTTAGCCTTTTTATCTTTTTCGTTTTGAGCCAAATAAGCTCTAACCTCCTCAATTGATCCATTTGGATTAGCTTTTGCTTTTGAAATAAAAGTTTGATTCGAAACATTCGGTTTCTCCAACGTCCAAGATGGAATCAAATGACGTGGATTCGCTATCGAATCCGCATAGAAGTCTTTCAAAGAAATTCCCGACGTGTAATATAATTTACCATCATGCTTTGAAATGGAAGGATTTTGAACCGATACCTTTGAATTCGTTAAAGGCAAAGCTTCTCCCCCAGACAAACTCAGTTGGTAGACTTGCGACTTATTCCCCAAATCCCGTGTAAAGAGAATAGATTTCCCATCGGCCGACCAGTTGGCCCCACTAACCGAATTACGGCCTGATGTCATAGCGCGAGATGTTTTGCTTGCAACATCCCCTACATATAAATGTGTTTGATAAACAAAATCCCCTTTTGTATCAGGATCGTCTTCTACAGAGGTCACTGTATATAAAAACTTTTGGCCGTCGGGTGAGAAACTGGGTTTACCCACCGACTTAATTTTCAATAAATCAGTAACCTGAATAGTGTTTTGAGCGAATGCACCAAAAGAAACCAATAGAATAAGTAAGAATATACGCATATCAAAAAAATAAGGCCTGCGAAATATGTCGCAAGCCTTAAAATTATGAAATAAAAAATGATTTGATTAAATCAATTTCAGAATTTCTTCACCAATAGCGTCTGTACCTAAAATCATAGACTTGTCGGTAGAAGCATCCGCAATGTCCCCAGTACGGAAACCTTTCTTTAATACTTGGTCAACAGCATTAATAACTGCTTCCGACTCCGCTTTCATACCGAAAGAAATATCCAATAATAAAGCTGCAGATAATACGGAAGCCATCGGATTAGCTAAGCCTTTTCCTGTGATATCGTGAGCAGAACCATGAATAGGTTCATAAACGCCTGTTCCATCACCGATAGAAGCCGATGCCAACATACCCATTGAACCTGCAATTTGAGATGCCTCATCTGTTAAGATATCACCGAACAAATTAGCAGTAACTACAACGTCAAAACGCTTGGGATCTTTGATTAACAACATCGCTGTTGCGTCTACGAATTGATATTCCACTGTAACATCCGGATACTCCAAAGCCAATTTTTGAATTTCTTCACGCCATAAGCGAGATGATTCCAAAACGTTCGCTTTATCTACTGAAACTAAATGTTTCTTACGCGTACGAGCTGCTTCAAAAGCCTTACGACCAATACGTTCAACTTCGTAGCGGCTATATTCAGCCACATCATAAGCGGTATCGCCATTGTTTTTACGGCCCTTTTCTCCGAAATAAATATCGCCCGTTAATTCACGAAAAAATAAAATATCCGCTCCTTTTAAGATTTCAGGTTTGATACTAGATGCCGACAATAATTCATCAAACAATTTAATTGGACGTAAATTCGCATAAAGCCCTAATTCTTTACGCATTTTCAATAATCCTTGCTCAGGACGAACCTTTGCTGACGGATCATTATCATATTTAGGATGTCCTACAGCGCCGAAAAGCACAGCATCGGAAGCCTTCATTTTTTCTAATGTTTCAGCTGGAAGTGCATCTCCAGTTGCTTCAATCGCCACGTGACCAATTAATGCCTCATCATACGTAAAATCATGGCCGAACTTTGCCGCAATTTTCTCCAATACTTTTTTACCTACTTCGGTTACTTCTTGTCCAATTCCATCACCTGGAACAATTAGGATATGTTTTTTTGCCATGATATGTTTATTAAATCAAATTCAACATTTTTTGCGTCGCCTTGATGGCAGATACCGTTTGGTCACAATCCAAACCACGCGTAATTAATTCCTTACCTCCGTGTGACCATGTAATAATGGTTTCACATAAAGCATCAGATTCACCCCCAGGTGGAATTCGAACAGCATAATCAGTCAATTGAGCTAGTTTTTGACCATTTTTTTCAAAGATCAAAGCCAAAGCATGCATGAATGCATCATACTGACCATCCCCTTGTGCATGTTCCTCAAAAATCTCACCATCCACAGAAATCTTTAAGGTCACTGAAGGGCGCAAATCTTTGGAATGCGTTAAAACATAATTCAGTACCTGAACACGCTCCTCAATCGCATCAGAATCCAAGACATCCGAAATGATGTAAGGTAAATCGTTTTGCGTTACAACCTCTTTTCTATCACCTAATTCGATGATACGTTGGGTTACCTTCTTCAGATCCGAATCCGACAATTGAATGCCCAATGCCGCTAAATTATTCTCAATATTAGCTTTCCCCGAAGTCTTGCCTAGCGCATACTTACGCTCACGTCCAAAACGCTCCGGCATCAACTCATTGAAATACAAATTATTCTTTTTGTCCCCATCAGCGTGAATACCAGCCGTTTGAGTAAATACATTTTCACCTACAACTGGCTTATTTACAGGAATACGAAATCCCGAAAATGTCTCCACTAATTTACTCACTGAATAAAGTGACTTTTCGCAAACGGATGTCTTGACATCTTTTTGGTAGTCATTCAATACGGCAATAACAGAAGCCAAAGGAGCATTACCAGCTCGTTCACCCATGCCATTTACCGTTAAATGTAAACCATGAATACCGTTACGAACCGCCTCCAAAGCATTGGCTGTACCTAAATCATAGTCATTATGGGCATGAAAATCAAAATGAGTCGTGGGGTAACGAGCAATTAATTCTTTGATGTATGCACCCGTTTCCCAATAAGTCAATACTCCTAAAGTATCTGGCAATAAAATACGCTTTACAGGTAATTGTGTAATAAAATCTAGGTACTGCAGCACGTATTCCTTCGAATTACGCATGCCATTACTCCAATCTTCTAAGTACACATTAACTGATAAACCTTTTGAATTCGCTAATTCGATAGTAGCTTGAATTTCAGCAAAATGCTGCTCGGGTGTTTTCTTGAGTTGATGCTGTAAATGATTCAAAGAACCCTTTGTAAGCAAATTCATGACTTTGGCACCGGCATCCAACATCCATTGAACGGATGTACCGCCATCGACAAAAGTCAATACCTCTACCCTGTCGAGGAATCCCGCTTTAGAAGCCCAAGATGTAATTTTCTTTACCGCCTGAAATTCCCCTTCTGAAACACGCGCAGACGCTATCTCAATGCGATCAACCTTTAATTCAGTTAATAGCAATTGAGCAATCGTCAACTTTTCCGAAGCAGAAAAAGATACGCCGCTGGTCTGTTCACCATCGCGCAACGTCGTATCCATAATTTCAATATGACGCATGGATTCTATCGCTTAGAGGCAAAATCAGCGATTTCAGACTTCATCGCTTGTAAGTAATCGATATCATCAAAACCGTTCAACAAATTATGCTTTTTGTAGCCGTTGATAGCAAAAGATTCCGATGCTCCCGTAGCCGAAATGGTAATTGTTTGCGCAGGCAAATCAACGACTAATTCCGTTTTAGAATCTTTTTCAATCGCAGTAAAAATCTCATGCAAAAATTCAGGAGAAACTTGAACCGGCAAAATACCTACGTTGATCGCATTACCGCGGAAAATATCCGCAAAGAAAGATGAAACCACGCAACGGAAACCGTAATCGTAAATCGCCCAAGCAGCATGCTCACGTGAAGATCCAGAACCAAAGTTCTTTCCTCCTACCAAAATCTTACCCGAATAAGTTGGATTATTCAAGACAAAATCTTGCTTCGGTTGGTCGTTCTTATCATAACGCCAATCTCTAAATAAATTATCACCAAAACCCTTGCGTTCCGTCGCTTTCAAGAAACGTGCAGGGATGATTTGGTCTGTATCTACGTTCTCGATAGGCATCGGAACGGCTGAACTTTTCAATACACTAAAACTATCGTAAGCCATCTTGCTCTAATTTAAATCTTATAAAAACTGTCTTGGATCTGTTACAACCCCTGTGATTGCAGCAGCCGCAGCTACTAATGGACTCGCTAATAAGGTACGAGATCCCGGACCTTGACGTCCTTCGAAGTTACGATTTGATGTACTCACCGCATATTTACCTGCAGGAATCTTATCATCATTCATCGCTAAACATGCCGAACAACCCGGTTGGCGCAATACAAATCCCGCCTCCGTCAAAATATCCAAAATACCTTCTTCTTTAATCTGTGCTTCTACAATATGAGAACCAGGTACAACCCAAGCCGTCACATGATCTGCTTTCTTCCGACCTTTCACAATCGATGCAAAAGCTCTAAAATCCTCAATCCGACCATTTGTACAAGATCCAATGAATACATAATCCACTTGCTTGCCTATCATCGAATCATCTTCCGAAAAGCCCATATAATCCAATGATTTCGCGTAAGTCGCGACACCACCTTCGACATTGGATGCTTTTGGAATGTGTTTTGAGATGCCCATACCCATACCGGGGTTCGTTCCGTAGGTAATCATCGGCTCAATATCAGCTGCAGCAAAATTGATTTCTTCATCAAATGAAGCACCCTCATCTGTTTTCAAGGTTTTCCAATACGCTAATTGCGTATCCCAATCAGCACCTTTAGGCGCCAAAGGACGACCTTGGATATAATCAAATGTCGTTTGGTCTGGAGCAATCATACCTCCACGAGCACCCATTTCGATACTCAGGTTACAAACCGTCATCCGACCTTCCATGCTCATGTTTTCAAAAACATCGCCCGCATATTCTACGAAATAACCCGTAGCACCTGAAGTTGATAATTTTGAAATGATATATAAAGCAACATCTTTCGGCGTAACTCCTTTTCCTAATTGACCATTCACATTAATGCACATCTTCTTAGGTTTCGGCTGCATAATGCATTGAGATGATAAAACCATCTCTACTTCCGATGTACCAATACCAAACGCAATCGCTCCAAATGCACCGTGTGTCGATGTATGTGAATCACCACAAACAATCGTGAAACCTGGCAAAGTTATCCCATTTTCAGGCCCTACCACGTGTACGATACCGTTTTTAGGATCTCCTAAGCCCCAGTGTGAAATACCGTATTTCGCTGAGTTAGTCGCTAATTGTTGCAATTGATTTGCCGACAATGGGTCTTCAACAGGTAAATGTTGGTTAATCGTAGGCGTATTATGATCCGCCGTCGCAAACGTACGTTCCGGATACATCACCCCAATACCACGCTCTTCCAAACCTAAAAAGGCTACTGGACTCGTAACTTCATGGATAAAATGACGATCGATAAAGAAAACATCCGGACCATCTTCGATTTTCCGAACCACGTGGGAATCCCATACTTTATCAAATAAGGTTGTTGGAGAATTGCTCATTCGTATAATTTAAATTTTTAAGCGCTTTCAATATAATTAAGCTACAAAAATGTCGATATTTTTACAATTATGCAAAGGAATAAGGGCCTCAAATTGGAAATACACCAAATAAAATTTGGTAAATACCAAAGATTACAACGAAGAACGTAGTATTATTGAAAAGCGGTTCTCAATGCAATTGCGTGAATTGGTTTTGACCAAATCGGCCGCCAACTCTCCCATTTTGACGAAATCCGTCGATATCGTTGAAATGCCATCGAATAACAAACGCTTGATTGGGGTTTCATTGTATGAAATCAAACCTATATCTTTTCCAAGTCTAAATCCTTGCTGCTTGATTTGATCTAATAATTCAATCAAATCATCTTCCATGACCGTAATATAGGCCGTTCCTTTTTCCGGTTGGGCTTGCTCGGACACCTTGAAATCGAAGGCATAGTCCCGACAAAAATGCTCGAAACCTTTGACGATGGCTTTGGGGTAATAGCTAGAACTCGGAAATACCAATTGGATACGCTGATATTTGGCTAGCGCATCTTTGGCTTCCTGTAGTGTTTGATAAATATCCTTTTCAAAATTCTCATATACGGCTCCGTATGTACCCTGAATGCCTGGTAGTAATTTATCTAAAAGAATGAGTTTTTCTTTCGGTAGAGAATTAATAAAATCAACTGCTATGGAATCACCCTCCATAAAATGAGGAATGATAACAATATGCGAATAGTCCAACTCGCGTTTGGTAATGATACGCTTAAAAAGATTAAAATCGTTGTTGTAGATATAAAAGTCAATTCCTGCCATATCGCCCATAGAGGCCACAAAGGAATCGTAAATGATTTTTTTATGAACCGATAACTTATTGAATAAGAGAAAGATGCGAAAATTTGCCGGGACGCTGCCGGCGCAAATGAAAAAACCCTTCCCGCGCACGGATTCCACGATACCCATCGACTTCAAATAATTATATCCCTTCTCCACCGTAATGCGCGAAATATAATGCTCGAAACTCAATTCATTAATCGACGGAAGGACATCTCCCTGTTTAATTTTACCGGACTGAATGCCTTCAATGATGGAGTTGGCCAACTGCCTGTATTTAGGCGTGGAGGAAAATTCATCAATATGGATTAACGAAATCAACTTATTCTGTAATTGAATTTCCTAATCCGACAATTAACACGGAGATTAAAATCACAACAATACCCGTAATCACGGTTCGCATTGTTTGCTTAGAAACACCCTTCCATTCCTTGAAATAAATTCCCCAGAAATTGGACGTCAAAATAATCGTGGCCATATGCAGAATCCAAGAACTAGCTCCATTTCCTAATTTACTCTCACCCATCCCGTAGAAAAAGAATTGTAAGAACCAGGTAGTACCTGCCACAGCAGCAAACGTATAGTTCATCCGTAACGGTGCTTGACCATTGGCATAATCTCCAAAAGACTTATTCTTGAAATTCAAATACATGCAATACACGAAATTTGTCAAGAATCCACCCCACAAAACAACGATAAAAATGACATTATTTTGAAACAAAGGATCACATCCATTGTCAACTGCAGCAAATGCCATGTCTTTTCCTGCCTCGATTCCAAAATTAAAACAAGCACTGCAAAGACCGGAGATGGTCGCAACAATCAAACCTTTAGTTAAACTAAACTCTTTGATAGTTTCTTGCTTTTGTTCTTGTGACAACTCGTTTTCCTTCATCATACCTGCCTTACCACACAAGTAAATGCCAAATACACAAACTAAGATTCCCAATAAAACGACTTGTCCACCCGTGCTACCCGCAATGTGCGAAATCGTATCTCCTGAAACCCCAGCCAATTCCCGATAAATCGGCGGAACTAAGGCGCCAAAAATACTGCACAAACTCAATGCTATCGACATCCCCAAGGACATCCCCAAAAAACGCATCGCTAGACCAAAGGTCAATCCTCCAATTCCCCACAACACACCAAAAGTAAATGTCCAGAAAAAGACGTCCGAATCAACTTGTTGGATAATACCCATAAAATCAGGTATCGTCAAATAAGCAGCCACTATTGGCACAATCAGCCAAGAGAAAACACCGCCAACTAACCAAGCGCTTTCCCAAGACCACACATGAATCTTACGATAAGGAATATAAAAGGATCCTGACGCAAATCCGCCTAAGGAATGGAAAAACAAGCCTAAAAGAGCACCCATATGATAATTAGTTAACAGTAAATTGATAAGAACCTGAACCTATGCGCACACGATCTCCTGAGATTTCCACGCCATCTTGGCTGCGTCTGTTTTGGCCAAAGTTGGGCAAAACAATCGACGCACTTGTATTTACAGGCACTTCCACATGAAGCATAAACACACCCGAATCTAATCGCCAATCGGAAGAAATTTTTCCATAGGGCGTGTCCAAACTCGTTTTTGCATAACTTAATCCACCGCCCAACTCAGGTTTGATTACACTTTGTTTGTATCCTGCCCCATCAAATTCTTCCGTATCAATCCCCCCAATCGTCCGATACATCCAGTCACCTACCGCGCCATAGGCAT
>CANGCD010000025.1 GCA_947452215.1 Cytophagaceae bacterium
TATAAGGTGATGAATCCAAAGAAGGTGGCCAACCACAAATAGATGGTGGATTGTCGGAATTCTGGCACAAACAAATCCCGCCAAGATGAACGTTTCACATGCATTTTATCTTGATTTAAAAAGGCAGGAGATTCGGGTAAAACAAAAAGCACGCCAACTAACATCGTTATCGAAAAAATCCCAGCGGCTAGATAGGCAAATCGCCAGCCGAATTCCGGTACAATCCAAGCGCTGGCAAATCCTGTTAATATAGCACCTAATGGCCAACCGCCTTGAACGATACCCACATTAAAATCCCGCGTTTTATCAGTCGAAAATTCAGATGCCACCGTCGCTAGATTGGGCAAAATTCCCCCAATGCCAAGTCCCGTCAACGCGCGGCATATCAGCAATAAACCATAATTCGAGGAGAAATAAACGGAAAGCATACCTGCACTGATCAGCAACAAGGAAATTAAAAAGATTTTCCTTCGACCGATTCGATCGCCATAAGGAGCTAAAATGAAACAACCCGCCGTCATCCCTCCTAAGCCGGCACTAAAAATATAGCCTAACTCCGCATTGGAAAGATTAAATTCCTTCATGATTTCTGCACCTGTAAAGGATACGAGCAGCACATCGATGCCATCATTGAAGTTGAGTAAAAAACAGAGGGCAACTACTCCGATTTGGAGCCAAGACATCGAATTTTTCATTGGATTTGTACGACGATTTTTCCCGGATGTCCACTCGAAGCCGCGATTAAACCTGCTTCTAGCTCCGCTAATGGAATGTATTTTGAAATGATTTGGCCAGGATTAATTTTCCCGTCTGCAATCAGATGGATGACCGTTTGAAAATCCTCCGGATGGTCATAGATTAAAGATCCACGAATGGAAATCCCACGTCTAACCAAATCCAAGGGAGTAAAACTCGCCGATTTCTCTGATAAACCTAATAGAACGATACTCGCTCCCCTGGGGGTATCAGCACACAATTGCGTTGTTGCCGCTGCGGAACCCGTGCATTCAAAGACAACCCGTACATCTGCCGCTTGCCAGTCACCCGTACGTGCGCCTAAGGAAACTGCTTTTTCCAAGAGCGTCGTATTCAATTCGCCCACATAAACGATGAGGCCCCGCTGAATTGCCAAATGGGTAATCAGCATGCCAATGGCACCCAGACCCAAAACATAAATCGTATCTCCAGCTTTCAAAGAAGCATGCTTGAGGGCATTAAAAGCAACAGCTGTAGGTTCAATGGTCACCGCATCCGCAGCAGAAACTGATTCCGGCAATGCATGCGCAAAGTCTGCCGGAATGATAACATACTCCGCAAAACAACCCGGCGCATTTAAGCCAACCGTTCGTTTATTTGGGCAAACGCTTGCTTGACCTCTTTGACAATACATACATTTTCCACATGGGGCATTGGGGTCAACAACGACACGTTCCCCTAGTTGGCGTTGAACACCCGAACCCACCGCATCAATATACCCCCAGCCTTCGTGACCGATGATCGTTGGCCCAGGTAAAGGTCGATGCCCACCAAAATAATGCACATCAGAACCGCAAATTCCGACTTCTTCTAAACGAATTCGCAACTCCCCTGGCCTTGGCTCGGGAATTGCCTCCTCGCGAAGTACGATGGATTTAGGCCCTGTTAAATAAGCAGCCCGCATTATAAAATTTGATTAAATTCAATGATTTCTCCTGAAGGACCCTTTACATTGAAAAAACGCGTTCCATTTTTCCAAAATTGTAAAAAGGTTGGAGTAGATTCGAGGATCTCAAAACCCGCTTTTTTCAAGGTCTCGAATGCATGGTCAACATCTACGACATCAATCGCAAAATGATCCACATGCCCATTCGACCGCGCTTTGATTTCGGATAATTGCTTCTCAGGCATTTGGTATAATTCCACAATAACCTCGTGATTTTTCATCATGACACAGGTGCCATATCCTCCATCAAACTCAAAGGGGGATTCCATCACATTCTCAAAACCCAATCTTTCGTAAAAAGGAATGGAAACTTCTAAATCGTGGGCAGGGATACCAATGTGCTGTATCCGATGAATAAAATCAATTTTCATTTCCTTGTCATGCTAGGTTCAAGAACCTAAAATAGGAAATTTTAAGCGGTTGGGCGTGCATAACCCAATTTTTGTACAAATTTCGGTTGGTAATACCCTTGTAGGCCTGCGGTAGTCAAGGATCCCGCCTCCGCCAAATCGATAAATCCATCAGCAGCGACATTCGCTTCGTCTAAAAAGGCGCAAACCAATTCCCCTATCACCAAATAGGTTCCATTTTGTTTAATGGGCATAATTTCGACTAACTTCATGCCGAGCTGGACAGGACATCCGTCAACAAATGGTATCGAAAATTCAGGACGCTTAAGTGCTTTCAGGTCCACATGATCGAATTCCGAAACACCGTCCGGATATTTAGCGCTCGTTTGATGTGCAGCCTCAATTTGATCTAGAGCAACATGATTCATCGTGAAAAAACCCGTAGATTCGATATTCTTCAGAGTATGTGGAGTTGCTTCTTTGGGACGATTAATAAATCCGATGAGCGTAGGGTCGGCGCCCAAATGAACAATATTCGTAAATAAAGCGACATTGGATAAACCCGATGAATCTTGCGTGACAATCAACGTTGCAGGTTTAAACCCACTCAGGCAATTGACAAAATTGGCACGATGGAAGCGATCCATCGCTTGCAAATCCACAGGAGTATAACATTTCATCCCTTTTTAACTTAAAATAGCACCGATTGTTTAAACCTTAAAAACCCGACCTCGCTGGTAAAAGAAACGCAAAATCACATACCAAATCAGCAAATAACAAAGCGCACCAGCCAAAGACGCCAAATAGGGGTCTGAAATTCGTGAGGCAAAAAGGTAATCCTGAAGATATGCCGTTATGCCCTTTCCATCCACTTCTATCATATTCAATGCCCGTGGAATGATGCCGGAAAAGAAGAAAACCAACATAGGGTTTACGCCAAAAATGACAATGGGTTTTGTCCAAGCCCTTACTTGTTGGACATCAACGATCCAATATAACAGACACAATAATACCATGGCCCATCCTCCGGAATATAAAACAAATGAACTTGTCCAAAGCGATTTATTAATCGGGAAATTCAAATCCCACGCCGCACCTAAAACAAGGCAAAAGACGCCCGCCATGGCTAGCAAACGTGTTTGGGTTCGAAAATAGATTCCAGCCAACATCCCTAAGATGCCCGTGCTGAAAGCGGGTAGTGTGCTTAAAATTCCTTCGGGGTCCCAGGTTTTGGTGACAGACCATAAATGTCCGGGCAATAAATAATTATCTACATAGGCAGCTAAATTTGTGCCTTCATGTAGATTTGCTGGCCCAATTCCAGGCACGGGAATATAGGTCATGATAGCCCAGTAAGCGATCAGAAGAACAGCGGATAAAAAGAAAAGTCCCCGCGCGGCGAGTCGGCCCTGTAAAATGGCTAATAACGCATAAACGAGAGCAATACGCGGAAGCACTCCGGGCAATCGAACATGTTCGAAATCTTCGAATCCGCCAAAAGCTAGAACTAATGCTAAGGTAAAAAGCCCAAGTAAGACCGTTAATTTGCGGGGAAAATCAGAGAAAAATAATACTGTAATGACCCCTGTGGCGAATAATCGTACCGCCAGCAAGGGAACACCCGTCCAATCTAAAACATGTATTTTGGAAAAAAAGCTCAGAAACCAACCCAATAATAAAAGACTTAGCGTTCGAGATAGAATTTTGGGAAAGGCTACCGTTTGGCCTGATTGACTGATAGAAACAGAAACGCCGACGATGAATAAAAAGAAAGGAAAAACGAGATCCGTAGGCGTACATCCGTTCCAGGCGGCATGTTCCAAGGGAGCATAAATATGTCCCCAATCGCCGGGATTATTCACAATAGTCATCATCATGACCGTTATTCCCCGAAAGACGTCGAGCGATACGATGCGGTTTTTAGTTTCCATCCTTGAAAATTAGCCATTTTTATACTAAATCAATATAAAATTGTAATTTAGAGTCAACTAATTCCCCAAAAACATGCCCAAAATCATTGTCGTAGGTAGTTCAAACACCGATATGGTCATTCAATCTGCGCGTATCCCAAGGCCCGGCGAAACCATTTTAGGAGGTTCTTTTTTCATGAACCCAGGTGGCAAAGGAGCCAATCAAGCGGTTGCCGCAGCGAGATTAGGCGGCGAGGTACATTTCATCTGCAAAGTGGGGCAAGATGTTTTTGGTGACATGGCACGCCAGCAATTCATTCATGAGGGCATTCACACGGATTTTGTGATTTCGGATTCCAACTTACCTTCAGGAGTTGCGCTCATTAATGTGGATGCGCATGGGGAAAACAGCATTACGGTTGCCTCTGGTGCTAATGGCGCTTTGACTATGTCTGATATCGAACAAGCTGACGCACTTTTTGAAGTCGGCGATGTGTTATTAATTCAATTAGAAATACCCTTAGAGACGGTATGGAGAACCATCAAAAAAGCCCATAAAAAGGGCCTCAAGGTCATCTTGAATCCAGCACCTGCAGCCGAAATTCCGGATGAAATCTATCCTTATGTTTTTGCTTTAACTCCCAATGAAACAGAAACAGAATTGCTAACGGGTGTTGAGGTTAATTCCTTAGCCAAAGCGCAAGAGGCCGCCACAATTCTATTAAATAAAGGTTTATCCCATTTGCTTATTACGATGGGCTCACAGGGCGCATATTACCAGTCGGCCGAAACCAAAAACTTCATCCCCACCCGTCAAGTTCAAGCCGTTGACACAACCGCCGCCGGGGATTGCTTCAACGGGGCATTGGCAGTCGCGATAAGTCAAGCCAATAACTGGGAATCTTCCATTCAATTTGCCTGTGAAGCTGCGACGCTTTCTGTTACAAAAATGGGGGCACAAGCCTCTATGCCATACTTAACTGATATAGCATGAAAAAACTGCTGCTATTCTTATTGATCACTATACAAGCTTTGGCACAGCAAAAACAAAAGGTCATCTTCGATTGTGATTTGGGAGATGATATTGATGATGCCTATGCCTTGAGTTTATTGCTCACCATGCAGGATCGATATGAAATTTTGGGCATTACGACGTGTTACGGTCGGACAGAGGATAGAGCCCGACTGGCACAGAAAATACTTGCCAATGTAGGCCAATCGCACATTCCCGTGTATGTAGGGAGGAATACTTCGAAAGAGAATGAACGGGCCAACTGGTTTGCGGAGCAGTTTTATTGGGCGGAGGGTTTTCCACTAATCACCCAGCAACAAAGCGCCGCAGCATTTATCCGTTCATCATTAACAAAATTTCCGGGCGAGGTGGTTATTTTTTCCGTTGGCCCGGTGACCAATTTCGCGGACATCATTGACCAGGATCCACAGGTGCTTAAAAAAGCCAAGGCTATTTATGCGATGTTTGGCTCCTTTCGTATAGGCTATTCAGCACAGGCACCCATCAATGCAGAATGGAATGTAGTTGTGGATATTCCTGCGGCGAAGAAATTTGTACATTCCGGAGCAAATATCATTTATGCCGGATTGGATGTGACAGCGATGGTCAAATTAGACCGACCTCATCGGGACAAAATTCTACAAAGGCAATCCCCCTTAACAAATGCGCTGAGTGGGCTTAATGTCCTTTGGGGGAATGAAACCCCGACCCTTTTCGATCCCGTGGCCATTGGCATGGAAGCCTATCCGACATTATTTCAAACCGAAAAAGTACATATCGATGTGGATGACAAGGGCTTCACGCGCTTGATTCCTGGAAAAGCTCCCAATGCGGTGATTGGAAAAAGCATCGATACGAACGGATTTATTGACCGCATTATAAAAAAATACCTCTATCAAAATTTACAACCTACACGATGAAAAAGCTATTCATATTAGTTCCCATTTTGCTTATTAGCCTCGTATCGCTGGCTCAAACGCGCATGTTCAACATCACCCCCGCAGCCTTGCAAAACAAAATCAAAGGCGGTTGGGCAGGTCAAACGATTGGCGTGACTTTCGGTGGACCGATGGAGTTTCGATACAATGGGACAATGATTAATTCGTACCAGCCAGTTCCTTGGTATGATGGTTATTTGAAAAAAACGATGCTCGAAAATCCAGGTTTGTACGATGATTTGTACATGGATTTGACCTTCGTAGAAGTTTTTGAACGAGAAGGGCTTCAAGCACCGATTGCCTCCCACGCGAAAGCTTATGCACAAGCGGGCTATGCGCTTTGGCATGCGAATCAAGCCGGTCGGTACAACATCTTAAATGGCATGATGCCTCCAGCATCCGGACATTGGAAGAATAATCCCCATGCGGATTGCATCGATTATCAGATTGAATGTGACTTTGCGGGATTGATGTCTCCGGCTATGCCAAACGCGGCATCGCAAATTTCGGATCAAATTGGCCATATCATGAATTACGGCGATGGCTATTACGGAGGGGTTTATTTGGGGGCTTGCTATACCTTAGCCTTCGTTCATAATGACATCAATAAAATTGTTCAAGAGGCCTTAAAGACCATTCCTGCTCAAAGTAATTATTATAAATGCATCGCCGACGTGATTCGCTGGCATAAACAATATCCTAACGATTGGCGCAAAACTTGGCTGGAAGTTCAAAATAAATGGTCGGACGACATTGGTTGTCCGGATGGCGTTTTTGCGCCGTTCAACATAGACGCAACGGTGAATTCAGCATATGTGGTTATTGGCTTATTGTATGGGCAAGGGGATTTTGGCAAGACCGTCGAAATCGCAACCCGTTGCGGACAAGATGCGGATTGCAATCCGTCATCTGCTGCTGGAATCTTAGGAACGATGCTAGGATATGACAAGATTCCGGCTTACTGGAAATTAGGTTTAAAAGAGGCGGAAGATATAGACTTCAAATACACAACAACTTCATTGAATAAAGTATATGAAATCGGCTATCGCCATGCCTTGAAAAACATTGAAATGCACGGAGGTAAAGTTGGCGCCAACCAAATTCAAATTCCCCTTGAAGCACCTAAAACGGTTCGTTTCGAACAGAGTTTTACGGATGTTTATCCGGTAGATCGTATTTGGGTGAACAAGCCATTGAAAGATGAGTACAGCTTTCAATTTGAGGGTACAGGATTTGTTGTGAAAGGCGATATGGCCAAATGGGCATCCTTGGATCCACATGCCTTCGATTTAGAAGTATGGGTAGATGGGACATTGATGGAACACGTAAAATTGCCCGTATCCTTTACGACACGCCGACATGAAGTAACATGGAAATACGATTTGGCGAAGGGAAAACATGACGTCAAATTGAAATTATTGAACCCGACGGCCGGCTATGAATGTAAATTAGCCGACATCTTGATTTATCAGGAAAAGGCGAATCGGGTGAGTGATCAGAAAAATTATCGATTAGGGAATTTATAAACGACACGATTATGTTCATTATTGAGACGTATACAACGGCAGTTTGTTTGTGTGTGATTACGATGTTATGCTGGGGTTCTTGGGCGAACACCCAAAAGCTCACGACATCATCATGGCGTTTTGAATTGTTTTATTGGGATTATTCCATCGGAATTTTATTGGCGTCTTTGGCACTTGCTTTTACTTTAGGAAGTGTGGGAACTGCGGGGCGAGGATTTTTGGCCGACTTGAATCAAGCGGCACCGGAGCATGTACAATCGGCGCTCATGGGTGGCGTAGTATTCAATGCGGCGAATATCTTATTAGTTGCAGCAATCGGAATTACCGGAATGGCGGTGGCGTTTCCTGTGGGAATTGGTATTGCGTTAGTGCTTGGAGTCTTGGTGAATTACTTGGATCAACCGAGCGGAAATCCGCTGATTATATTCGGCGGCGTGGGACTGATTACTTTGGCGATTATCTTGAATGCGTGGGCATATGGCAAACGGAGTTCGACGGGCATGTCAGTCAAAGGACTTTTGATTGCCGTGGTCAGTGGATGCATGATGGGCTTGTTTTACAAGTATGTGGCGAATTCGATGGTGGTTAATTTCAGTGTACCGGAGGCCGGAAAATTAACGCCATATACGGCATTGGTTTTCTTTTCAGTCGGAATTTTAGCGAGTTCTTTCGTATTTAATACATTGCAGATGTACAAACCGTTTCAGGGGGATTCAGTTGGTTTTGGGGATTATTTCCGAGGCAGCCTTAAAGATCATGCCGTGGGGATGCTGGGTGGTGCCATTTGGTTTATAGGAATGGCCTTCAGCATCATTGCGTCTGAAAAAGCGGGTACGGCTATTTCTTATGGACTTGGTCAAGGGGCTACTGTGGTGGCCGCTTTGTGGGGAATCTATATTTGGAAAGAGTTTGAAGGCAGTAATGCCAAAACCCAAGGAATGCTTAAGCTCATGTTGGCTTTATACATCCTCGGGTTTTGGCTGTTAATTTATGCGAAATAGGAACTTAAAGTTTCACCTTTTTCCATTGGCCATTGATATACACATCGACGATTCCGCCACCTTCTTTAAAAAGGGTATAGTCTTGAACTTTCCCTTTTGACCAGGTCATGTTCAATGTATAACCACCACGGGTTTTCAAGCCTTTGACTTCTCCTGAATCCCAGGCTTTCGGTAATGCGGGAAGCAAGTAGATTTTGGTAGCGGTAGACTGTACGAGCATTTCCGCAACGGCTGCAGCGCCACCGAAATTGCCATCGATTTGGAACGGAGGATGGGCATCGAAAAGGTTCGGATAGGTTCCGCCTCCGCGCTGATAGTTGATTTTTACGCCATCGGGTTCTACGTATTTCAACAATTCGCGGTACATTTTATAGGCATGATCTCCATCCTTTAGGCGTGCCCATAGGTTGATTCGCCAGCCTTTGGACCAACCGGTCGTTTCGTCCCCTTTGATCTCCAAAGTTTTCTTTGCCGCATTCGTTAATGCTGGCGTTTCCTCCACGGTCAAGTGATTTCCTGGGAATAATCCATACAAGTGACTTTGGTGGCGATGCTTGGGATCTTGATCCGGCCAATCGTGGTACCATTCTTGTAAATTACCTTCTTTCCCAACTTGGTAAGGGTATAATTTCGCGAGCGCATCTTTTACTTGAGCCGTGAAAGATGGGTCGTTTTTCAACACGTCTTGCGCCGCAAGGATATCCAAAAACAATTCACGAATCATCGCAAGATCTGCCGTTCCACCATACAACGTTGACCCAATATATCCTGTCGGGGAAATAAACTTGTTTTCTGGTGAAGTAGATGGCGAGGTAATTAAATTTCCTTTTTCGTCTTTAATCATGAATGCCAAACAAAATTCAGCTGCACCTTTCATTAAAGGATAGGCCTTGTCTTTCAAGAAAGCCTTGTCCTGTGTGAACTGATAATGTTCCCATAAATGTGTGGATGCCCAAGTAGCGCCCATAGGCCAGTTGGCCCAACTTGGCTCACCGCCCCCAAAATCACCCACGGGATTCGTCATGGCCCAGATGTCAGAATTATGGTGGGTAACCCAACCGGGAGCATTGTAAAAAGTTTGGGCACTGATTCGTCCTGTTTTCTCGAGGTTTTCGAGGAAGCCAAGAAAGGAAAGGTGCATTTCGGAGAGGTTGGTGTTTTCGGCCAACCAGTAATTCTCCTCTGCATTGATGTTCATGGTATAATTAGAGCTCCAAGGCGGTCGGATGTGAGGATTCCATAGCCCTTGTAGGTTCGCGGGAACACGTGGGGTACGGGAACTACTGATTAATAAATAGCGGCCATACTGAAAATAAAGTGCTTCCAAATAAGGGTCAGACGCTCCCGTTGCGTAGCGTCTCAAACGCTCATCTGTAGGTAATTCAGGGGCTTGTTGCCCACCCAAAGTCAGCGAAACGCGTTGGTAGAATTTCTGATAATCTGCCAAATGTCGCGCATAAAGTGATTTCAACGGAATTAAGCTTGCGTCTTGCAATTGTTTTTGGGCGAGCGAATCGTCGTTTTTCCCCTCGCGAGAAGGACTTTTGTCGAAGCCATTAAAGCTTGTCGCCATGGAAACGAGGATCACGGCTTCGGTTCCGTTAGTCAAGACAATGGATGAGTCGGTGCGCGTAACCTTCCCATCTGTGGATTGCAATAAAATATCGGTGGAAAAGCGCGTGCCTTTATCGGCCAAAAACATAATGGGATTTCCTTCTTTCCTGACATAATTCGGATCAGCACGTACGGGAGCTGTCCCTTGCATGTGTAAGTGGTTCGTTGTTGTTTGAACTTGGTATTTTAATTTCGAATTAATTCGAATCGCAAAGGAGAGGCCCCCTTTTTGTTCACTTGTTACGTGGATGGCAAAGATTTTATCCGGGTGGGAAACAAAGTATTGTTTTTTGATGAGGTTGCCATCGGCCCGATATTGCACGTTTGCGGTGGCTAGATTCAGATCGAGTTCACGGTAATATTGTGTGATGTTCTTTTCCGGGAAATCGAGGTACATGGTCCCCAAAGGAGCGTAGGATTCGGAGAATTTACCTTGGATTTTTTTGACGAGCGAATCTGCGGCACGGTAGTTTTCGGCCTTGAGGGCTTCGCGTACGGCTGGAAGATGTTTATATGCCTCAGGGTTCATGCGGGGATTCATGGGTTCTCCGGACCAGAGGGTTAAGTCATTTAAATAAATTTGATCTGTTTTTGTTCCGCCAAATACCGTTGCGCCGTGGGTTCCGTTGCCTAAGACAAGTGTTTCTTCAAAATAGGTTGCGGGTTTATCATACCAAAGTTTGAGATTTTTCTGCGCAAACAAAGGTGTGCTTAAAAGAATCAAGAAGCAGATATTTTTCATCAGTTTTTTGCTTGGTTTTGCTGTGAATTTTTTATTTTTTTTTAACCCTGCCGGGGTAGTTGACCCCGGCAGGGTCACCACCAACCTACAACAATATACGTTGCATTTTAGCGAGGCCATTTTTGGCGACGGTTAGTGGGTCTTGGGTATATAGCGTTTTGTTGAATAGTTCCAAAGAAATCACTTCGGGTTGTAGGGTCTTCAATATTTGAGCGATAGGCGCTTCTCCGTCCCCGGCATAGATGCGGTCGGCATCCGTGATTTGTCCGGGAGCGATGGACTTCACATAATCATTCACGTGGAAGACCTCGACCGCGTCGGGCCCTACGATATGAAGCGCATCGACAGACGATTCGCCCTTATATATATGAAAAACATCGAGTAATAAGCGGGCGTCGGGATGGCCGGCTTCGGCGGCTACGAAGAGTACCTCGGAAACTTTGCTCAGATTTTTCGAATGGCCCCACATTTCTAAAATTGGTTTGACTCCCATTTGAGCACCTAATTCCAAAATGACGCGATAGCGTTCTGCGGCTTTATGAAGATCCAATCCGGCTTCTTTGGTAGCCCCCATGGGCGGAGCCGCGGTACGAGGGCAGCCCAACTGGGCCAGCATATCCATTTCGCGTTTCATTTGCTCGATTCCTTGGGCACGAACCTTTTCATCGTCGACAATCCATTGAGCAAAACCAATGGCATTTTGGATTTTCATACCAAGATCATCGGCCCGCTTCCGTGCTTCAGAAAGTGTACCGCCCGACTTCAAGTATGCCTCCAGTGTAGGCATCCAAATTTCACATGACCGAAAACCAGCAGCCGCTGCGATTTCAATTTCACGGATATAACCTAACTTTTGTCCCATGATGGTACTCATGTTCAGGGAAAATTCGGGCTTATAGGAGCTTTTTTTTACAGCGGCAAGCGATGTTAGGGAAAATGTAGACGCGCCAGCCGCGATACCCGATGCTTTAAGCATGGATCTTCTTGATAAGGTATTCATAGGTTTAGTATAGGTAGGTAAATATAGGAAAATCCATTTACTGCATACTATAATCCCTTAGTTTTGACGCTGAAAAATCTTAAAACTAGGTTCACTTCGTACTAACACATAATGAGTTTGTAAGTACTTCGTAAACTGAGTGTTATGAACTTTTCCCAATAAATCTTCGCAATCCACGATGTAAAAGGGCGGCTTCTTAGTTAGATCTTCCATCAAATTCGCTTCTTCGTGTTGGAAGAAATGCTGGTTCCCGCTCACATATGTTGATTGGTACCAATAAAAATTTGCCGAGCGATAAACAGGTTCAAAGACATGCCCAAATTCATAATATAACATCTCCGAACCAAACCACCCCAAATACAAAATCGTTTGATTGCCCGCTGAACGATGCGCTTCTAACCAATCCTTCATGCGAGAATCGAGTTGGTAGCCTTTCGGAAATCCCAACTTCAACTTTGATCGTTCCTGGTGATTCGACAATAAAAACTGAGCAGATTTCATGAGGTAATGTCCATTTGCCGCTCCGATAAAGCAACAAACTAAGCCTATTTTATAGGTCCATTTCACCTTTTTCGAGAACCCTTTTGATGTCAGCCATTGGAATAAGGCTGAAAAAAATATGGACATGGGGAAAAATGCATTAATGTAATAGTGCCCAAAATTATTTTTCGAAAGCAACACGGTCACTAAACTAACCAGTAAAAGAAGTCCACTTAAGACAATAGGATGATTGAACAAGCTTACATTAACGGATGGTATTTTAATGTGCTTGCGAAATAATCCGTACAGTAGTAAGGCAAAACAGATGCCAAAGGAAAGCGACAAATAACGGAATTGATGATAAAAAATACGAAGCATTGTCTTCACAATAAGTAACCAATCAACTTGGTCCCCTGAAAAATTCGCTTGGTATAAAATATTTTTTTCGATGTAAATGTAATAGGCTTCCATCAAGGTTCCGGAAATCACGAGATATGCCAGGATCATTGCGATTAAGAGAATCGCCGTGATAAGATACACTTTTAGCAAACCCGCCATTCGATGATAAATCAATTTGAATAACATGGCCAATCCAAAATAGGCTACTAAAAAAACGACTTGGATTTTGATGAAAAAGAAAAGGACAAGCAAAATCGCAAAGCAAAAGACACGAATGCGTGTCAGGCTTCCTTGCAAAATCATGTATAAAATTGCGGTAAATAAGAGAATTTGAAATTCGGTATTGTAGCAAAAAAAATCTTCCACTAAACTTTCTATGGGTTTGAAATTAATGGAAAGCAAAGCCGTCATAAACGCCAATCCAGCATAATTGATAGCATTTTTCTTCCCCCAAAATAAAAGCGCCATCGAGGGAACAATCAGCAAGAAAAAACTAAATAATCGTAAATGGATTGTTTGAGGCTGCCCGACAAAAAAGTTTATCAGGGATAAAATATAGGTGGATAAAGGACCCGAGGTGTGCGCCTCAAAACCGATGAATGGCCTAGGGTCAATGCGTATACGATGGATACCATATAACCATTCTATTTCATCGTGATCGAGAACATTATTATTGAATGAAATGAGCCGTACACCCAATAAAAACAAAACAGCCAAACCAAAAACAATGAATGGAAGGTAATTCCCAATTTTCTTAACCATGACATTGATTGAAGGCATTTTACTTGATTAATCGATTTAACTCGGAATTCTTCTCGATCTTTTTCCCTTTCAGAATAACAGAATCACGGATGAATTTTGGCCTATTTTTCGTTTCTTCTAATACTTTCGCGAGGTATTCGCCAACAATGGACATGCCCAAAAGCTGAATCCCCCCAAAAAATAAAATCAACACGATGATGGTTGAAACCCCATGCGGAATATCCGGATGTGCAAGCTTCATAAATACCTGGAAAATAATTGCCAAAATTGACAAAAAGGTCAAAAACACCCCACCATAACTCATCAACTCTAAAGGGGCATAACTAAATGAAAAAATTCCTTTTTTGGCCCACCAAATATTTTTCCATAGGTTATTGGTCGTGACACCATAGGCTCGTTCTGGGCGAACATAATCCACACCAATTTGTTTAAATCCAAGCCACGCGCGTAATCCTCGTAAAAATTGTTCCTTTTCTGGCAGAGCAATGAGGTGCTCTACAACTTTACGATCCATTAAAGAGAAATCCCCTGCATCTTTCGGAATTGAAATGTAAGACAGGCGGCTTAACACCTTATAAAACGCTTTATATGCAAAATTCATGAACATGGATGCCTCACGCTTAACTCGGCGGCCGAATACAACTTCATAGCCTTTATGCCACTGCTCAACAAATGCCTCAATTAACTCAGGAGGATCTTGCAAATCACCGTCCATTAAGACAACCGCATCCCCCGTAGAAATTTCCATACCACTTGAAAACGCAGCCTGCGAACCAAAATTTCGCGAATGCTTAATGGCGATAACATTGGAATCCTTCGCACAAATTTCCTCCAACACTTCTTGGGAATTATCCGGTGAATTATCATTCACAAAAATGATTTCATAGTTACATCCGATTTTATTGTAGGTGTTCACCAAACGATGGTACATATCGGGGATAGCCTGCGCATCCTTGTAACAAGCAATGATTGCGGATACAGTCAGTAATTTCTTTGGATCGCGAAATGCCGGTAAGATTACTTGCTCATATCCAATTGATTGCTGCCAAGCAGCATATTTTTCCAATCCTTCTTTCAAGGCGATGGTCGGTTGCCAATCTAAATCTTGTAAAGCACGGGTATAATTCCCAACCCATTCCTGCGTATCCCAATTCCGCGCCACCATATTCCCCCAATGCGGTTTTTCGGAAATCGTGAACTGCTTTTGAGCGAGTTCTGTCAACTCCAACAATGTTGTCTTTACCCCTGATCCAATATTATAGGAATTGCCTGCAATGGCTGGACTCACCTTCAGCGCAGCACGGACAAAAGCATGAACACAATCAGACACGTAAACAAAATCACGTGACGTATCTGGACTAACAAGAGGAGGATAGGTGCCATTTCTACCCAATTCTACGATTTGGGGAATTAGACGATCCGGTTCTTCCCAAGGACCATAAATGGAATACAGTCGCAAATTTAAACAGGGTGTATTCAAAAACTTCCCATAGTAATGAATCAAATAGGCACTCGAAATTTTAGAAACCGCATAATGCGAATTAGGAATCATCGCACTTTCTTCGTCGGGGTTCGTGCAATTCAACCCATATTCTGAACTGCTACCGGCATGGATATACGCATGAATACCTTGGCAAGCCTCCAATAGATTAAGCGTGCCAATAAAATTGGTTTGATAGGTTAATAAATGATTCGATTGCTTTGAGTATGCTCCATAAGCAGATAGATTAAAAATCGTTTGGGGCTTATGTAATTCTAATATAGTTTCAATCGAACTTTTGTAATTAATATCACAATAAAGTAGATGTTCTTCGTCAATATTCAACAATTTCAACCGCCAGGCCGATTTTGGATTGTGGGAAATGGCGAAAACATCTGAGCGTACGTTTCGTAATGATTCAACAATGTTTGCACCAATAAATCCACTAGCCCCAAAAACAAAAATGGGCCCTTCCAATTGTAAAATATCGCTTTCTAGACTCAAGGTATTAGCTGTTTAATTTTGATATAATATGCTGGATGTTTTCTACGTCCAACCCTGACTCTTTCCAATGGAAGTCTTGGTTTCCATACGTTTTGGAAGGATAGCCCTTTGCATTCAGCGCTTCAAAGGAATCGAGTTTTAACCCTGCCCTTGTCAATTGTAGCAATAGGTATTCGGCAAGTCCGCCACGTTCAACATGCTCCTCGATAACTAATACCCGTTTAGAAAGCGCGATACTATTTAATATTTCGGGGCTAAGCGTCAAAATGGGTAAGGTCAAGATAGAAAACAAATCGACATTTTCGAGTCCTTCCATAGCTTTTAACGCATTTTTCACAACCGGACCCTGCGTGATGACGGTCAAAGCTGGCTTATCAATTGCTTGCACCACCTGGTTAATGGGACCAATCGTAATTGCCTTCGGATATTGAATACCAAGGCCTAAACGCAAATAGGAAGGGCCTTTTCGTTCTACAATTTGGTCCAAACAATATTCGACATCCTCTGCAAACGCAGGAATGTAACAAATCATGTTAGGAAGTGGACTCAAACAAGCCAAATCTTTCGTGGCATGATGCGTCGCGCCCATAATTCCATAGCCGTAACCGCCTCCATTGCCAACAATACAAACGGGATGATTGTGAATACAAACATCCAATCGAATTTGCTCATACGCCCGGTATACGGCAAATGGCGCAATGCTATATACAAAACAAGGGTGGCCTTCATAAGCGAGGCCAGCGGCTAAGCCAACCATGTTTTGCTCAGCAACACCCGCATTAATAAAGCGGTTCGGATAGGCCGATTGGATATCCTCTAACGCGTTATAACCTAAATCTCCCGTCAAAAAAACCAAATCCTGATTTGATGCAAAAAGACTATTAATTTTAGCTGCAAATTCCTTACGCATGGTATTCTCTTTCTAAAGACGCCAAGGCCTTTTGATACATTTCTTCATTCATGGGTAAATAATGCCATTCCATTTTATTCTCCATGTAATCAACCCCTTTCCCTTTAATCGTGTTGGCGATAATGACATGAGGCTTCCCATTTAGGGTCAATTTGCACTCCTGAATACACGTTTCCAAAGCATTTAAATCATGCCCATCAACCTCTTGAACGTGAAATCCCATCGATTGCCATTTGATCGGATTAGACGTATCACCTAATATATCAGCCGTTTCGCCAAATCCTTGCAAACGATTTCGGTCAATGAGGACAATTAAGTTGTCCAATTGATTCGAAACAGCAAAATGAGCTGCCTCCCAAGTAGTGCCTTCATTGGTCTCACCATCCGACATCAAGACATATACAAAATCGGAACTAGCTTTTATTTTTTTGCTTTGAGACATCCCAGAAGCAATGGAAAATCCATGCCCTAGTGAACCTAAGGCAAAGGGAATGTTAACAAATGAATTTGCGGAAGGATGGGCGGAAAGCTTGGTGCCATTTTGATAAAAAGTCCCTAACTCTTCATCTGAAATTTCTCCTGTATGGTTTAACATCACATAGAGCGCTCCAGCTGCATGGCCCTTGGATAAGATTACGCGCTCTTGTGTTCTTTTTTGATTGAATAAAGCAATGAGCAAATCCAAGCAACTCAAGGAACAGGCAATATGGCCACAATTGGCATCAAAATACAATTTCAATAGCTTGTGCCTTAATTGTAATTGAATAGAATTGAAATCCGTCATAGCTCAAATATTCCGATGGTCAGTCTAACTATAAACTTCAAAGTTAATCGATTCCTCCCAAAATGCCATAAAATTCGAAACGGATATCCCTTGGCAGCACTTCATACCTGAGAATTGTTATCAAATGGTCGATTAACAAACAAAGCCCTTCTAGCGTGAGCAAGAAGGGCTTTGAATTCTAACGTGGTGGTAGATCCCGGACTCGAACCGGGGACACACGGATTTTCAGTCCGATGCTCTACCAACTGAGCTAATCCACCTCGTTGATCCCATGGATATGGGACTGCAAAAATAGGAAAGTTTTTTTTTAATCCCAATTTGGCCTCAAAAATATTTCAAATAAGCTTGATAGCACACGTTGCCTAACGAAATATTCAAATCCCACATCTATTATCAAGGGGATTTTGTAATTTTAAAATCAGCCTATGATTGAAGGCTACATGCTATGATTTTACGCACCGAAAACCTAGTTAAAAAGTACGGCCAACGCTTGGTCAACGACCACATTTCCTACCAAGTAGCTCAGGGGGAAATCGTAGGGCTGTTGGGACCCAATGGAGCAGGGAAAACAACTTCCTTCTACATTGCCACGGGACTCGTTAAACCCAATGAGGGCAAAGTGTTTTTGGATGATTTGGACGTCACCGATTTACCCATGTACAAACGGGCCCGATTGGGCGTGGGGTATTTGGCGCAAGAAGCGTCAGTTTTCCGCACCTTGACGGTTGAAGAAAACATCCTCGCCGTTCTTGAAATGACCGATTTATCAAAAGCGGAACAAAAAGAAAAAACAGAGGTATTACTAGAAGAATTTTCCTTAACACATGTTCGAAAAAATTTAGGACAAGTGCTTTCAGGAGGCGAACGAAGACGAACTGAAATCGCGCGCGCTTTGGCTGTTGACCCCAAATTCATTCTACTAGATGAACCATTTGCGGGCGTTGACCCCATCGCCGTGGAAGAAATTCAAAGCATCGTAGCCAAATTGAAATACCGGAACATTGGTATTCTCATTACCGATCACAATGTCGATGAAACATTATCCATTACGGATCGCGCCTATCTATTATTTGAAGGAAAAATTTTAAAAGCGGGTACGCCACAAGAACTCGCGGACGACGAACAAGTCCGTCGCTTGTATTTGGGCAAGAATTTTGAGTTGAAAAAGAAATAAGCATGAGAAAAGAAACACTCGCCATTCATTCAACCCATTTGAAGGATGAAACGGCCGCTTCCATAGCGCCACCGGTATTTTTGACAACTACTTTTGAACGCTCTGAAGACGGATCTTATCCCAAAGGGCATATGTACTCACGAAATTCCAACCCCAATCGCGATGTGCTTGAAAAAGGCCTTGCCCAACTGGAGGGAGGAGAAATAGCTTATGTTTTCGGTTCAGGACTAGCCGCGGTTTCAGCGGTTTTCCAATGCCTGAAATCCGGAGACCATGTACTGATGCCAACCGTGGGTTATTATGCCAGCTATAAATTAGCCGAAGAAATCATGGGGCCTTGGGGCTTGCAGGTTTCACAGGTAGATATGACGGATTTAGCAGCGATTGAGGCTGCTATCCGACCAGAAACGAAATTAATTTGGGTGGAAACACCAGCTAATCCCTTATTGACCTTGAGTGATATTGAAGCCATTTGTTCAATCGCTCATGCACACAATATTGCAGTCGGCGTAGATAATACACTCACGAGTCCCATTTTACAAAATCCGATTGAATTGGGGGCGGATATTGTCATGCACGCAACAACAAAATACATTGGAGGACATTCGGATGTATTGGGCGGTGCCGTCATTTTCAAAAAGGCATCAGCTTGGTCGGACAGAGTAAAACGCGTTCAAATTCTGATGGGCGCAACGCAAAATCCTTTGGATTGTTATTTATTGGCCCGAGGCCTTAAAACCTTGCCTTTGCGCATGCGTGAGCACAGCAATAACGCATTGGAATTAGCGCTACGTTTGGAAAAACATCCGGGCATTGAACAGGTCCATTATCCGGGTTTGCCTTCGAATCCCAACTATGCTTTGGCGATGAAGCAGATGCCACATGGGCAAAGTGGGATGATTTCCATTCAAATAAAGGGCGATGAGGCGCATGCGCGCAGGGTTGCTAATCGATTGCAATTATTCCAACAAGCGACTAGTCTTGGAGGTGTGGAAAGTTTGGTTGAGCATCGTAAGTCAATTGAGGGCCCAGGAAGCACAACGCCAGGTAATTTATTGCGTTTATCGATTGGATTAGAGCATGTGGAGGACCTTTGGGACGATTTAAATCAGGCAATTTCGTAGGGATGAAGCGCGTTTTTGATCTGATTGTTGTCCTAGTAGCGGGACTGATATTTGCACTTCCGATGCTTTTGGTAGCTATAGTCGTTTGGGGTAGCTCCAAAGGACCCATTTTGTATTGGTCGAAACGAGTAGGTAAAGGAAATAGCCTTTTCGATATGCCAAAATTCCGAACCATGCAGGTCGAAACCCCTGTATTGCCCACCCATTTATTAGGAAACCCCGATGCCTACTTAACGCCAATTGGTTCCTTTTTACGTAAAAGTAGCTTAGACGAATTACCCCAATTGTGGTGTATACTCCGAGGCGACATGTCGGTCGTGGGTCCACGCCCTGCTTTAGCAAA
>CANGCD010000026.1 GCA_947452215.1 Cytophagaceae bacterium
ATGCCCTTATTATTGAAGGCCATTGAGCCCTACAAAGACTTAATTATCAAAAATAAGTTTCGGATAGTCATTTCGGGTAATCGGCCAGCCGTTTCGGATTATGTGAAATTCCCTGCTTGGATTACGTTTGACGGTCGGTCGAATGAAGAAGTTCCATCTTTTTTAGCATCCCATGTCGTGTTAGAAAGTGAAGCATTTTACAAATTTGGTATTTGGAATGGGACATCGCCGATGACACCTGCTTTGCGTGATAAACTGAAGGCCTACGTAGATAAGGTTCATGCCTCGGGACGCGTTGTGCGTCTTTGGGCAACCCCAGAGAGTTTGATGGCCTATCAGGCATTATTGGATTTGGGCGTCGATTACATTGGGACGGACCAATTGGCAGCTTTGGCGGAGTATTTGAAGGCAGCGCAAAGTAGCCAGTAGTCAGTTGCCTTTTGTCGTGTGATTGTCCGAAGTTATCATCGTATTTGTAGAGACGCGATACCTCGCGTCTATTTTTTTAGATTTTGAATGATATTTCTTCCCATAGGCTTTAGTCTGGGAACGCCTAAGCTAAAGCTCAGTGGATTAAAAGTATTTAGGTTATTAGCCATAATTCACTTTTTTATCTCTGATTTTTTTCGTTGTTTTAAGGATAAAACCTATTTAAACATCTAACGACCAACGTCTAACGTCTAACGTCCAACGTCAAAATTCTTACCTCTTCACTCTTCACTCTTAATTCTAATCTATCTATGTTATCTCGTCGTCGATTTCTTGCCCAGAATTCCCTATTAGCCCTTGCGGCTTTTTTACCTTCAGCAAAATCAAAAACCTATCGCATGGGTTATTCAGCCATCACTTGGGGTGGTAAGGATGAATTAGCCATCGAAGAATTGTCGGGTTTGGGTTATAAAGGCATCCAATTACGTGCGAATACCTACGCCAAATACAAAGATAATCCAGCTGAGATCAAGGCTTTATTGAATTCGAAAGGCATGTCTTTGGTCATGTTCTCAAGCGGAAATGTGGAAATTGATCCAGCTAAAATGGAGGCTAATGTGGCCATGCACGTCAACCATGCTCGTTTTATTAAAGCATTGGGTGGTTCATCGCTTCAATTAACGAATAGTTTACGTAAGAACAATGTTCCGCCAACTGCGGATGAATTAGCACGTTTGGCTGCTGCGATGAATGAAATTGGTAAGCAAACGAAGGCAATAGGTGTACAAGCTACGTATCATAATCACATGAATCAATACGGTGAGACTCCAGAGGAGGTGGATGCACTTGTTCAGGCAATGGATCCGAACTATTTACGTCTCTTGTTAGATGTGGCTCATTATCACCAAGGTGGTGGCAAGCCAGCGGAGGCGGTCATTAAATACCAAAAGGTCTTACACAGTCTGCATATTAAGGATGTTGAATGCCCAATCAAAGGAGATTCAAATCCGAAGTCCTACAAATTCGTAGAATTAGGTCAAGGAAATGTTGATTTAGTAGGAGTTTTCGCTGCTTTAGATAAAATCAAATTTGGTGGTTGGACAATTGTTGAATTAGATGCAGTGCCTGATAAAGCGAAATTGCCTGTTCAATGTGCTCAAATCAGTAAAGATTTTTTACAAGGTAGAATTGCGTATCAATTTTAGTAAATTGCCTACTTAATTCATTGATATGTTTAAAAAGCGCGACGCTGCCATTGGCTTTATTTTTGTGACCTTGTTGATCGACGTAATGGGTATTGGGATTATTGTACCCATGATGCCAACGCTGATCCGGGGTTTTACGGGAGGTGATTTAAGTGTTGCATCTCAATATTCTGGTTGGCTTATGGCATCTTATGCCATCATGCAATTTGTCTTTTCTCCCATTTTAGGTGGTTTATCTGATCAATTCGGTCGGAGACCCGTGATTTTGGCGTCCCTTTTGGGGTTCTCGCTCGATTATTTATTGTTGGCTAATGCACCCAACATCTCCTGGTTATTTGTAGGACGAATTTTGGCAGGTATCACGGGAGCGAGTTTTACCACAGCACAAGCCTACATTGCGGACGTATCTACGGCGGAAAATCGTGCTAAGAATTTTGGAATGGTAGGTGCTGCATTTGGATTAGGGTTTATCGTAGGTCCGGCAATTGGCGGAGCTTTGGGAAGTATTGATGTGCATTTGCCCTTTTATGCTTCCGCTGTCTTAACGATGGTGAATGCTTTGTATGGTTATTTTGTGTTGCCAGAGTCTTTGAGTTTGGAGAATCGCCGACCGTTTAATTGGCGCCGCGCGAATCCTTTTGGTTCTTTGAAGCATATGTCAAAGTACCATCCGCTCGTGATAGGACTTATTGCAGGATATTTCTGCGTCCAATTAGCTAGTCAGGCTCATCCCAGTACCTGGTCTTATTTTACCATGAAGGTATTTAATTGGACACCGGATGAAGTGGGTTATTCACTCGCGTTTGTTGGCTTGATTGTTGCCATCGTACAAGGCGGATTAACGCGCGTAATTACACCCAAAATAGGCGAACGAAAGGCAATTTCATTTGGATTGTTGCTTTGGGCATCAGGGTTTTTGTTGTTTGCATTTGCGTCCAAATCTTGGATGATGTATGCGTTTATGATTCCGTTTGGTTTGGGAGGGTTGGCAGGACCAGCATTGCAAAGTATGATCACCCAACAAGTAGGTCCGAATGAACAAGGGGAATTACAAGGAGGTTTAACGAGTTTACAGTCCATCACCACCATCTTAGGTCCGCTATTTGCATCGAATTTGTTTGCTTATTTTACAACCGAGCAGCATAATTTTCCTGGCGCTGCTTTTTTTGCCGCTGGGATTGTTGGCTTTCTAGCTTGGGGTATCATTATGCGTTCGATTCCAAAAAATAATCAGTAAACTGATAATTGGTTTGATTTCATGTTTAATGGAATTTGAATTCATGGAGAAATTAATACCTTTCGAAAAAATAAAAACCCTTATGAAAAATACAATTACTGCATTATTTATCGGCTTGCTCTTATGCAGCTCGATCCTATTAACTGCTCAATCAACGGAGGAGGTTTTGGCTAAACATCAAGCTGCTATGGGAAGTCCCGAAAAATGGTCAGCTGTGAAAAGTTTAGTGATGAAAAATAAATTCAGCGTTCAAGGAATGGATATCGAGAGCAAGACATCTGTACTTGTTGGACAAGGATTCCGTACCGAGGTAGCGGTTATGGGTAACAAAATCATAACGGCTGTAAATGGTGAGTCGGGTTGGATGATGCGCCCTGCGATGATGGGCGGAACAGGAGAACCTGAGGTTATGCCCGCTGATCAAGTAAAAATGGCTGCTTCTCAAAAGAATATTGGTTCTACGCTGATTATTGCACAAAAAGAAGGAGCTAAAATTGAATTAGTTAGTAAAGAGAAATTAGATGGGGCAGATGTCTATTTAGTGAAAGTGACGAAGTCTACGGGTGAAGAGTCGCAAGTATATGTTTCGGCATCTACTTATTTCATTGTGAAGGTGGCTGGTAAGATGAAAGCTAATGGTCAAGAGGTTGACACAGAAGTTAATTTTTCTAATTACAAATCGATTGATGGTTTATATTTTCCACATACGATGGAAACTGCGAGCCCGATGGGAGGCATGATGACAGTAGATACGGTATCCATTGAAATTAATCCTGCCCTTGATGCAAGTATTTTTGCTAAACCAGCAAAATAATATAGATTTAACGATTTTTTAGGGGGCGCATCGCCCCCTTTTTTATTGGGGACTTATTCGTATTTTTGTTGAACACTTATCAACTTATGAAATACATTTATTTCCTGATTTGCTTACTTTTTATTGTTGCTTGTCAAAAGGATTCTAGTCTCGATCCTAAAGCCAAAACGGAAATCTTATTAAGTACCACTTGGCAAATACAAGAAGTAACCGCTAGTGGATATTTAAATGGGACTGTCTATCAGCGCGGAAGAACAGCTGATGGATCCCAATATGATATGTCGAAAGTCCGGTTGACATTTTATTCCAATGGTACTTGTCAAGCAATTGATAATACAGGAAATAATACTGCATCCGGTAAATGGAAATTGATAAATAATGATAGTCAATTGCAGATTTCGGAAACCAATTATTTCGTTCTAGACGGAATCGGTGACATTAATAGTCTTTTAAAATCTGAATTTGTTTTTTCGGGTACCAGAACCTACAAGTCAACCTATGTCAATGCATCGGTTCGAATGGTGCCTGCCTCTTAAGGTAAAAACGTGTTGATGTGGTTCCTTGCCATGTAAATGGCTTTTTGTACATCATCGTCTGAATTTTCAAACGCCTTATCTTCTACTTCAATTACGATGGGTCCTCTATAGCGTACATCGTGTAATGCGCTGATGAATTTACCCCAATTAATATCCCCAAGACCGGGTAATTTCGGTGAGTGATATTCCAAGGGATTCGCCATAATTCCTACCCGATTTAACTTTTCAGAATACACTTTTACATCTTTCAGATGAATATGATGCAGCTTTTCAGCATAATGATAGATCGGATACAAATAATCCATTTGCTGCCATACCATGTGGGATGGGTCGTAGTTTAATCCAAAATTGGGAGATGGGATAATAGTAAATAATTGATCCCAAATTTTAGGCGTCGTTGCTAAGTTTTTGCCTCCTGGCCACTCATCATCGGTAAAGTACATGGGGCAATTTTCGATGCCAATCTTTATGTTGAGTGAATCTGCCAATGCAATGATTTCCGGCCAAACGTCTTTAAATTTATCGAGGTTATAGGCTATGTTTTTTGTGTAATCCCGACCAATGAACGTATTGACAACGGGGATTTCTAATACCGCAGCTGCTTGTATGATTTTTTTAATGTGTTCACGGTAAAAAATGGCTTGCTCCTCATTCGGGTCCATGGGGTTTGGATAATAACCCAATGCCGATATTTTAACAGGATGTTGTTTTAAGTAGGTTTTTAGGTTCAGAAGCCCAAGGGAATCCAGTTGGTCCACCGCAATATGACTCACACCCGCATAGCGACGAGTATCGCTATTCTGGGAAGGCCAGCACATTACTTCAACGCACGAAAAGCGCGCTCTTTGAGCAAAATCCAATACTTGTTCCAACGTTAGATTGGGGAGTATCGCAGAGGCAAAACCTAATTCAAGCATCTTATTTTTTTTCTAAAAGGTAATATATCGCGAAAGAAAGGGAGGCGATCCAGAGGCCAACTGCCTCACGGGCAAGCTCTTGATTCATCGTTTTCATGGCCAAACCGTCCGTCATGAATCCTTCCCAGGCTGTCATTTCCATCCAAAGTTGTATGCCTGCCATGGTGGATAAAACAAATAAAACGGCCAACAACTCCTTATTGACGAATCCACGAAAGGCTTGAAAGGAAACATAGGTGGCCACTCCATAAATAGGCACCCATAAAATAGGGTCCGGATCATTAAACTGCCAATAGGTGAAAAGTAAAAAAACGATCGAAAAAAGGATTCCCAAAATCGAGATGGCTTGTTTTGTTTTCATAGGATTAAGGACATAGGTTAGCAACGGCTTCTTTGGCTCCTGGGTATTTGAGTTTTTGAGCTTGTTGGAGCGCAAAACAAGCTTTTTCTTTTTCGTTGACTTTATAATAGCTTAATCCCATGGCATAAAAACCTTTACCAAAATTGGGGTCTATTTGGACACTTGCTTCAAAATCTTGATTAGCTAATGCATATTTGCCTTGTTGGAAATAGATATTTCCTCGATTATACAGCGCATTGATTTCCTTCGTGTTTTTTGCGATACTTTGAGTGAAGTCGGAGACTGCCGCATC
This sequence comes from Cytophagaceae bacterium, assembly GCA_947452215.1. Lineage (GTDB taxonomy): Bacteria > Bacteroidota > Bacteroidia > Cytophagales > Spirosomataceae > Aquirufa. Next base: position 5,792 of record CANGCD010000026.1, read on the forward strand.
AGATTTCCCTAAAGCCGCCTGTATAATTCCTCGCTGAAGATAAGCTGCGCTCGAATCCGGTTGTAGTTTCACGGCCGCTTCCGTAGGAGTTAAGGCTTTTGCCCATTGACCTTGTTCCATTTCCAGCGCTCCTAAATTTAACTGAGCACTATAAAGGGAGGGTTTCAATTCGACGGCCTTTTGGTAATTGGTTCTTGCGGCATCCCACTCTTTCGCTTGAAATGCTATCACACCTTGTAAATTATACGCTTCCGCATAGCCGGGATTTTTCTCCAGGGCTTTCTTGATTGCTTCTTTGGCTGAAACGATTTCCCCTTTTTGCAGACGAGATTTAGCTTCTTCGAACCATGATTCTGCATCGGAGGAGCAGGCAGTGGCTAATAGGATGCAACAGATAAAGGATAGGATTCGCATAATTTTAATTTGAAATTAAAGTTAAGCTCTATTCCGAAATTATTGGCATTTATTTTGAAAAAAGCATAGATTTTGCCATATTTGCATCGGCAAATTACCAGCTCCCGCTGAATCCTCCAGGTCGTGAAAGAAGCAAAGGTAGGTTGGTTGAGCGGTGAATTTGCCATTTTTTTTGTCCTTTAATAAAACCTCCCCTATGAAATTTTTTATCGACACAGCAAATCTAGCCCATATCAAAGAAGCACAAGATTTAGGTGTTTTGGACGGCGTTACAACGAATCCTTCACTGATGGCTAAAGAGGGCATTAGTGGTAAAGACAATGTTTTACGTCATTACAAAGCCATTTGTGATTTAGTAGACGGTGACGTATCTGCGGAGGTAATTGCAACTGATTTTGAGGGAATGATCCGCGAAGGGGAAGAATTAGCTGAATTGGATGATAAAATTGTTGTGAAGATTCCGATGATTAAAGAAGGTATCAAAGCCTTGAAATATTTTTCATCTCGTGGAATTAAAACGAATTGTACCTTAGTCTTTTCTGCGGGTCAAGCTTTATTAGCTGCCAAAGCAGGTGCTACCTATGTTTCTCCATTCATTGGACGCTTAGATGATATCTCATTTGATGGAATGGATTTAATTGACCAAATCCGCGTGATTTATGATAATTACGAATACGATACACAAATTTTAGCGGCATCTGTTCGTCACCCTATTCACATTATCAAATGTGCTGAAATTGGTGCTGATGTCATGACAGGTCCATTATCTGCCATCCTAGCATTATTAAAACACCCATTGACGGATAGTGGATTGGCTACTTTCTTGGCCGATCACGCAAAATCTAACCAATAATACGATTTATATGTCTGTACTGTCTTTTCAAAATGTTCATATCTCGCAAGAAGGAATTCCTACGTTGACGGATATTTCGTTAACAGTCGAAGCAGGTGAATTCTATTATTTGATTGGTAAGTCGGGCTCAGGAAAAAGTACCTTCTTTAAATCTATTTTCGGGGAATTAGGAATTGATTCGGGTTCGGCGCATGTTGCCGACTATGATTTAGTCACGATTAAGAATAAAGAAATACCTTTTTTGCGTCGTAAATTGGGTTTCGTTTTTCAAGATTTTCAATTATTGACTGATCGAAATGTAGAACGTAATTTGGCTTTTGTGCTCGAAGCAACGGGCCATAAAGACGCAGCTGAAATCAAGTCACGTATTGAAGCAGTATTAGCCCAAGTAGGAATGTCCAACGCCATTCATAAGCGCGTTCATAAATTGTCAGGTGGAGAACAACAGCGTATTGCCATTGCTCGTGCCTTATTGAATAATCCCATCTTAATTCTTGCCGATGAACCTACAGGCCATTTGGATCCTGAAGTTTCGATGGAAATTATGGAATTATTTAAGCAGCTGACCTTACAAGGAACATCCATTATCATGGCAAGCCATGATTACCATACCATACAACGCGTTCCAGGTAAGATTTTGAAGTGTGAGGGTGGTCGTATCACACCGGTTAGCTCTCTGTAATTACTTTCCTGTTAAGTAAGTCACAGGAATAATACATTCCTCCAATGAAATCCCTCCGTGCTGAAATGTATTGCGGTAGTGATTCACATATTGATTGTAATTGTTTGGATAAGCAAACATGTAATCTTCTTTTGTGAATACATAAGACGTCGAAACGTTTGGCTTAGGTAAGAATAATTGTTCAGGTTTCCGACAAACCATCATTTTACTTGACGCGTCCCAATTCAAATTCTTACCTTGCTTGTACCGTAAATTAGTATTTGTACTTCGATCTCCAATGATTTTAATTGGGTTTTGAACCCTAATCATACCATGATCTGTGGTAATGATGACACGACCTTTTTTCTCTGCGATACGCTTAAGGAAATCGAATAGGGGAGAATGCTGGAACCAACTCGCGGTTAAACTCCGATAGGCTGATTCATCAGGTGCTAATTCCTTAATCATTGCCATGTCGGTACGCGCATGGGAAAGCATGTCAACAAAATTATAAACCACGACATTTAATTGGTTCGTTAATAATTTATTGAAATTATCGACGAGTTGTTTACCTTGATATTGATGTATAATTTTATGATAAGAAGCTTTGGCATCGATGCGCAAGCGTTTCAATTGCTCATTTAAATAAAACTCCTCATGCTGGTTGTAACCTTCTTCATCCTCGGAATCTCCAAGGTCAAATACCCATTTGTCAGGGTAATTTTTTTGGATTTCCATCGGCATCATTCCTGCAAATATGGAATTACGTGCATAAGCCGTTGTCGTCGGTAGAATCGAATAATAGGTTTGCTCGTCCTCAACTTGAAAGTAGTCTTGAATAAATAGCTCCAAGGTTTTCCATTGGTCATAACGTAAGTTGTCCACCAGAATAAAAAACAATGGAGATTTGTCATTGATGCGCGGGAATACATGCTTCCGCATCATCAAATGGCTTAAAATTGGGGTGTCTTTATCCGGTTTTTGAAGCCAGGATTCATAGGAGTTTTCAATAAACTTACTGAAATGGACATTGGCTTCCGACTTTTGACTAATGAGGACTTCCGACATGGATTTGTTCTCCGTTTGGTCAATTTCTAATTCCCAATAGGTTAATTTTTTATAGATTTCAGCCCACTCGGCAGCGTTCAAGCGATCTTGGTAACGCATCGAAAGTTCCCGAAATTCTTGTTGGTAACTCAAATTCGTTTTTTCCTCTTCCAAGCGTTTCTTGTCGAAAATCCGCTTAACCGAAAGTAGTAATTGATTGGGATTCAGGGGTTTTATGAGGTAGTCGGCAATCTTGGATCCAATGGCGTCTTCCATGAGTTCTTCTTCCTCGGATTTGGTAATCATAATCACAGGAAGGTTTGGTCGAATTTGCTTGATGGCGATTAGGACCTCTAATCCTGTCATACCCGGCATATTTTCGTCCAAAAACAGCACATCAAATTTTTGTTTATTAACCAAATCAAGCGCATCCGCTCCCGAATTGACGGCTGTCACTTGATAGCCTTTGTTTTCTAAAAAGAGAATGTAGGGGGTTAATAAATCAATTTCGTCGTCTGCCCAAAGAATCGAATAGTTCATGCTGTTGTATTTATCACCTAAACGAATCTTTAGGTATTTATTGCCTTTAAAACCTTAAAAAATGTTAATTCAAAAAAGCAGTATGGCAGGTTAAATTTAACTAAATTTGTGCAGGCAATCATTGCATGTATGTCAAATAATTCTCCAATTACTTTCTCCGAGGCTGCACATGAAAATCTCTTTTCATTGGTGCAACAAGGTAAAATGCCCGAGCCCTTTTTACGTGTGGGGATGCGTGGCGGTACCTGTGGAGGAACTTATGTATTGGGATTTGATCAAAAATTGGAATTTGATGAGGAATACCTCATTCAGGATATTCCAGTGGTTATTGACAAAAGGCAATTGATTTTTGTTTTAGGTACGGAAATAAGTTTTGAGCCGAGTGCCAACGGATTTTATCTACATAAACCTACGCCTGCCTTATGAAATTTGCTGCCATCGATATAGGTTCTAACGCCGCTCGTTTACAAATATCCAGTGTTCTTGAGAATGAAGGTATGATCAGCTTTAAGCGGGTGGAATATGTTCGATTTGCGTTGCGCTTAGGTCATGATGTTTTCAGTCAAGGTACCATAAGTCCCGAATCAGAAGTACGTGTATTTAAATTATTGCATGCTTATAAGTTATTAATGGATCTGCATGAGGTTCAAGATTATGCGATTTGTGCAACCTCTGCCATGCGTGAAGCAACGAATTCAGCGGAACTCGTAACCCGAATTCAAAAGATTTTGGATATGAAAATCCAAATCATCGATGGAGCTCGTGAAGCCGAATTAATCAATGACGTGGTTGTTAAATCCCTTGATCCCAAGAAAAACTATTTACATATTGACGTAGGTGGTGGTTCCACGGAGTTGAACTTTTATCGCAATCAAGAAAAATTTGCATCCAAATCATTTAAGATTGGTTCCGTTCGTTTGCTGGAAGGCAAAGAAAAGGAAGGGGATTGGGATAAAATGAAAAAGTGGATTTCACTTCAAATGGAATCCCTGAAGGGGCCAGTGTTTGCTGTAGGTACAGGAGGCAACATTAGCAAATTGTATAATTTGTCGACACAAGTTAGCGACGAGAAAACGATGGATTTAGCTGAGTTAAAGCGTATTTCTGCTTACATCAGCGGCTTCACTTATGAAGAACGTGTAAATAAATTGCGCTTAAATACGGACCGTGCGGATGTTATCGTACCCGCGGCATCTATCTACCTAACTGCGATGGAATTAGCGGATTGTCAATCCATTTTTGTGCCCGATTTGGGACTTAAAGATGGGATTATTCAATTGCTGCATGAACGCATGCAACAAAGGAAAAGATCAATCAGCTAAGCGATACAGAACTCCCATGGATAAAATTTGGGAAAACTGCCAGTTGGGATCTTGATCATAATCCCTGAATAACACTGCCTGTAAATTTGTGCTCACATATTTATTCACCTTCATGGTGAAATTCGCATCCAAGCGATGCACAATCCCATTGGAATACCCCATGCGGAAATAATCAATTAATGCCGAATAACGCGCCTTCATGTTGATATTTTGGAAGATGTCCTTTTCCACATTCATCAAATACTGAAACACGAATTGGTTACGAATATTGTCCCCCGGTTTTTCCAAACCATACAAGCCCGCTCTCGAGATACGCTCATCAAACACAAAGGTTTGGCGCAAACTACCAACACCAATTCGGGTGTAAAAAGATTTATCGGGATGGTATTCAAATCCCATGGAGGATGTTAAATAGGCCGGGGCAAAGATGTTAGAAACCAAGGAATCTACGGGTTCACCTGCCGTGTTTTTCTTTCCATATTCAAATCCTTGAAAGAACTGCGATGAAAAGTTGGTCGACCCATAAAAATCCCATTTAGGACTGATGCGATAACCGGCCTTGAACTCGTAAAATATACGGTCAACGTTCTTTCTGAGGCTTTGAGTGCGGTTTTGTAAAAAGCCAACTTGGAGATTCAAATCACTGTTTAATCGCCAATTTTTATTGATTACTTTCGCGGAGTGGTTTAAGAACCACCCAATAGCAAAGGTATTTGTACCACCACCTTTCCAGTTGTCACTAAAGCTTGATTGGTTAAGGTTAATACCCGTATTGAAATCTTTTTTCCACTTGCTCGCCAAACTATCTGCCTCTACTGCCGAATGTGCTGTAAAGAAAATAGTCGATAAGATGCTAATGAGAACAATACGATTCAACATACTACAAATGTACGAAAAGGTTTTTGGCTATTTAGACTGTTTTATCAGCTTTTGAATATCCGATTTTTACTTGCGAACGAAAGACCTCACCGGGAGCTAACGTACGTAGCCCATCTCCGGTATTAAAAGCATCCGTGTTTGCGGTCATAGGTTCAATCGCAACACAGTTTTCATTTTCGGGAGCAAAAACCACCAAAAATGGAAAGTCGACGCTCGACTGTTCTACGTACAACGAAGTTTGCTCACGCTTATTATAAAGTTTTGTGACGTGTATTGGCATTGATTTTAACCGAAAGACATTGTCTAAGCTTTCTTTTCCTAAGTCTACGCCATTACTTGCATCAAAATCCTCTTCTCGCAAAGGAATCATTTGACTATCTGAAATACACTTGCTCAGTGAGTTAAATTGTATGGTCCAATCCGACAAGGTACCTTGGGGTAAACAGAAATATGGGTGCCAGCCACAGGCAAATGGCATATTACTAGTCCCTGTATTTTTCGCTTCGAATTGCATTTGAAATTCATTATTCGAAAGAAATTCATAGGTCAGCTTCATTTCAAAGGGAAATGGATAGGCTTTTTCTTCGCCTTGATACGGGTAGCTTAATGTCGCTTTCGCATTTTCAAGGTGTAAACTAAAAGGCTTTCTCGCCAATAGTCCATGAATCGCATTACCTAAATTCACTTCATTGATGGGTAATTGATAGTTTCGCCCTTCAAAAGAATAGTTCCCATTACGAACCCGATTCACCCAGGGGCTCAGTAATGCACTTGGATGATAGGGGTTTGATTGGAGTTCATATTGGTCCGCGAAGGGGATTTTAACCACGTTTCCATCCCAATTTAATTGGCTCAGCATACCTCCAATGGATGGTATAACCTCAAAAAAGGCTGTTTGATCTTGACTTTTTACGTGAATTATTTCCATATAGTTTTTTCTTCTATCCCCATGCCATATAAGGCAAAATCGTATTTAACGGGATCTTGAGGGTCTAAAGTGCGTAATTTTTCGGTTAATTCTAAGGCTTTCTTCCAATTCGTAGGGCCAGGTTTAATCAATTGTAAGCTTTCCGCTGTACGTAATGCATGAACATCTAAAGGACAAACTAATTGATGTGGCTTTATTTGATGCCAAATTCCAAAATCAACCTCCGCATCATCCTTCCTGACCATCCAGCGCAAAAACATGTTGATGCGTTTGCAAGCTGAGTTTTTTGCGGGTGTTGCGATATGTTTTTGGGTACGCTTGGGGGCAAATTCATCGTTGAAAAAGGTGTCATAAAACCGATTAATGGCTTGTTCTACGGTATCTTCTTCGGAAGCGTATTGCAAGGAAAATGCCGTCTCTAAACTATCATATTCTTGGAAATGTCGCTTAAAAAAATGAATAAAATACAGGGCATCCGTGCCATTAAAGGTCCGATGTTTGAACGTTTCAAAGCGTTTCAAATCGGATTCCTGATGCTGTTGAATGAATTCATAAGGGCTTCCATCCATTAAGTCGATGAGTTCATGCGCCTTGGAAATGATGGTTTTGCGCTGCCCCCATGCTAACATGGCTACCCAAAATCCCATGATTTCAATGTCTTGTTGCCGACGAAAAAGATGGGGAATCTGAATGGGATCATGTTCGATGAACCGAGTATGATTGAAAAAATGGAATTTTTCATCCAACAGTTTCATCACATGCGTTTCCATACCTTATTTACGATTACCCAAGAAAGCTAATAATCGCGATGGCAATGACAAAAGCCAAACGGATATCGTAACGACAGATGAGAATGCTGCAATAAATGGATAGGAGAGGATAAACAATACCTCAAATGCTACTGTTCCTGCGGTTATGGGTCTTTTGCGTTTGGCCATCTTATTGAACTAAATAACTGATTTCGGCACGAATGCGTTTGTCTACAGCATTTAAACGTTCAAAGGCTTTTGGCGACAACTTGATAATTAATTTGCTATCGGTATTAGGTAAACGCCCAATGACCTTCACCCATATACTTTGACTATTCGCTAAATTTTTGACTAATACCAAAGTTCCGATCGGAGCCGTTTTGTGTAGTGCCAAATACTTGCCAGAATTGTCGGGTACGTCAATCAATTCGGCCATACCCGTTTCAATCGTTTTACGCATGCCATTAGCATCTGCTTGCTCGGGTGTTGTGGGCGTTGGCTTTGAATCATCACTTGCTTTAGAAGGAAGTAAGGCTGATTTATCGATTGGTGTTGTAGCTGAAGGTGCAGAAATAATAAGTCGCTGACCTTCTTTTAAGACATCTGAAGTCAAATTATTCCATTTGCGAATTTCAGCCATGGTGACTTTGTATAAATTTGCCACGGTTAGAAGACTTTGCTTTGCACTTACGATATGAATACCATTGTTTTTGGGTGTTTCTACAGGAGCTGTAGGCTTCTCGATGGGTTTAGCTACATTTCCTAAGGTATTTGTGCTTTCATCTAAGTAATGCAAGGGGATAAAAACTAATTCTCCAGAATTAATTGGAATCTCAATTTCGGGATTCACTTGCTTGAATTCGCTTAATGATAGATTGAAACGCTTCAAAACACTGAATAGCGATTGTTTAGCACCTATTTTGTAGACCAAATACGTTTTGTTATTTTCTTTTTTGAGGCCTAAAGAGTCAAGCGAATTGCTCATACTCGTTAATGAAATCATTAACATAGCAAGTATGGCAGCGAAGCGATATTTATAAATCTGCATAGATGTAAAGTTCACGTTTATCTTTAATGAAAATTAATGCTTGCTGAACGCATTGAAAGGTGTGATAACCCATTAATTCGCCTTCAGCGATTGTTTCTAAAAACAAGGTATTGAATTCGTAATCGCAAATTCTCAACTGGTTTTTCCAAGCATTTTCGTAAATATAATAAGAAAATATCAGCTTATTGGAGCCTTCCCAATAATCCATTCCTTTTCCAATTTTTTCTTGAAATTTTTGCTCAAATAGCGTTGAAAATGCTTGAAATTCGGCTTGATTTTCTTCGAAATGACTTGGAGATTCAATAACTAATTCATTATGAAGTTTGGGCTCATTTATTGTCTTATTTCCCGTATTTAAATCATATATGCCTTGATTGGTGACCAAATATTCTCCTATTAATTGGGACCATTGGCTTAATTCGAAGGAATACCGAAGTGTGCCACTTGGAAAATTATAGCATTCAATTCGCTCAATGCCTGGATTTTTCCCTTGTCGTAATTGTAAAAATACACCGGCGTCTTCTAGTCCTGCCAACCATTGTAACGATTTCGTAAATGGGACTGGGATTTCAGCGATCATGTCACGGTTTGTGTCGAGACTAAACCAGTTTGATTTTTCCTTCCCGCGGGTCTCTATCCAAACCTGTGGAGCTTCGGGCCGACCGAAATACCCCAAGCTCCAAATGGTGTCAAGAAAGCGATGTTGGAAATTTTTTAGCATCTATCTGAAAGTGATTCATCAATTATGTGCAAATTTGATAAAATTTCATCATTAATTTGCTTTGCAATGCACGATTATAAAGTGTTGGCCATTATTCCAGCTCGCTTCGCCTCTACCCGTTTTCCTGGTAAACCCTTGGTGGATTTAGGTGGGAAGCCCATGATTCAGCGAACCTATGAGCGTGTAATGTCCGTTAATGGCTGGTATCGGGTGGTCATTGCAACAGATGATTTGCAAATAAAACAAGCGGCAGAGGGTTTTGGTGCCGAAGTCATCATGACACGTACGGATCATGTTTCGGGGACCGACCGCTGTGCAGAGGTTCTTGAGCTAGTGGGTGAATCAATCGACTACGTTGTGAATATTCAGGGCGATGAGCCTTTTATTGAGCCCGCGCAATTGAAAGAACTCGTGGCTGGCTTTCAATCCAATGCTCCCATCTTGACGCTAATTAAGCAAATTACAGATATTGAAACCCTATTTTCTGTCAATACCCCGAAAGTAGTCATTAATCAGAAAGGGGAGGCTTTGTACTTTTCCCGACAAACCATCCCGCATGTTCGTGGAGTCGCGTCTGAATTATGGTTGGATTCCCACCGTTATTTCAAACACATCGGTTTATATGCCTATCGGGCGGATGTATTAAAGGAAATCAGCCAACTAAAACCAAGTCCTTTGGAAATTTCAGAATCGCTCGAACAATTACGTTGGCTCGAAAATGGTTATGTGATTCAAACCATCGAAACACAATACGAAACGGTTGGAATCGATACACCTGCCGATTTAGAAAAAATCGAAAAAATGGGTCTACTTTAGGCTTATTTCGGCTCATCTTTTAAGCCTTTTGTGGTATATTTGCAAGATTATGCAGAAGCCATCTATTTACGAACAATTACGCCATCGGATTTTAGTCCTCGATGGTGCTATGGGTTCATTGATTCAAGAATATAAGTTATCAGATGCCGATTATCGTGGTGATCGGTTTAAGGATTTTCCTCACGAGGTAAAAGGGAATAATGATTTACTTTCCATTACCCGTCCGGATGTCATTAAGGAAATTCATGCCAAATATTTTGAAGCAGGCGCTGATATCGCCGAAACGAATACCTTTTCGGGTACGTCCATTGCGATGGCCGATTACCACATGGAGGATTTGGTTTATGAATTAAACTACGAATCTGCGAAAATTGCACGCGAAGTTGCCGACGAATTTACAGCCAAAACACCGCACAAGCCTCGTTATGTGGCAGGATCCATTGGGCCTACGAACCGTACATTGTCCTTGTCGCCAGATGTGAATGACCCAGGCTATCGCGCTGTTACTTTCGATGAATTGGTGGAAGCCTACACGGAGCAAGTTCGAGGTTTAGTGGATGGAGGAGCCGATGTTTTGTTGGTAGAAACCGTTTTTGACACACTGAACGCGAAAGCCGCTCTTTTTGCCATCGATCAGTTTTTTAAGACAAACCCAAGCAAACCTTATTTGCCTGTCATGGTTTCCGGGACGATTACTGATGCCTCGGGTAGAACGCTGTCGGGCCAAACAACCGAAGCTTTTTTAACATCCATTTCGCACATGCCACTTCTATCTGTGGGCTTGAACTGTGCGTTGGGAGCTGATTTGATGCGTCCTTATGTTAAGACGCTTAACGATAAATCGCCATTTTATGTTTCTGCTCACCCGAATGCGGGCCTGCCGAATGAAATGGGAGAATACGACCAAAGCCCAGAACAAATGGCTGTGGTGATTGAAGACTTTTTACAAAATGGATTTGTGAATATTATCGGTGGATGTTGCGGTACAACGCCAGCCCACATTCAGGCCATTGCTGAAGTAGCTGCTAAATATGCGCCACATCAACTGCCTGTGACAGGTCATAATCAAAAGCTGTCCGGATTAGAACCTTTGGAAATTACCGAATTGACCAATTTTGTCAATGTAGGGGAGCGTTGTAATGTGACAGGTTCTAAGAAATTTGCACGCTTGATTCGGGAAGAGAATTTTGAGGAAGCGATTGCCGTTGCGCGTGAGCAAGTGGATGGAGGAGCGCAAATCTTGGACATCAACATGGATGAGGGGATGATTGATGGCGTGAAAATGATGCCACAATTTTTGAATTTATTGATGGCTGAGCCTGATATTGCACGTTTGCCAATCATGATTGACTCATCGAAATGGGAGGTTATTGAAGCGGGTTTAAAATGCGTTCAAGGTAAATCCGTTGTGAATTCAATCTCCTTGAAAGAAGGAGAGGCTAGATTCATCGAATTAGCGAATAAAGTTAAACAATACGGTGCCTCTGTGGTCGTAATGGCCTTTGACGAGACTGGTCAGGCAGATTCATATGAACGCCGGATCGAAATTTGCGAAAGAGCGTATCGGATATTGGTGGACCAAGTGGGCTTCCCAGCAGAAGACATTATTTTCGATCCGAACATCTTAACGGTCGCGACGGGAATCGACGAGCATAATAATTATGCGAATGATTTCATTAAGGCCACAAAATGGATTAAAGAAAATCTACCCCTTGCCAAAGTTTCCGGTGGGGTTTCTAATATTTCCTTCTCTTTCCGTGGTAACGAACCTGTTCGTGAAGCGATGCACACGGTCTTTTTATACCACGCAATTAAGGCCGGTATGGATATGGGAATCGTGAATGCAAGCCAGTTAGGCGTATATGATCAAATTGACCCGGTACTTCGCGAATTATGCGAGGATGTTTTGTTGAATCGTAATGCTGAAGCAACAGAGAAATTGGTTCAATTTGCCGAAACGGTTAAGTCCGTAGGGAAAGAAGCCGTTATCGATGATGCTTGGCGTTCACTGCCGGTTAACAAACGCTTGGAGCATGCTTTAATTAAAGGACTTACGGAATTTATCGATGAGGATGTCGAGGAAGCACGGCAATTGGTGGATCGTCCCATTCAGGTAATTGAGGGTCCTTTGATGGACGGAATGAATGTGGTTGGCGATTTATTTGGCGAAGGAAAAATGTTCTTACCACAAGTGGTGAAGTCGGCCCGCGTCATGAAGAAAGCCGTTGCTTATTTATTGCCTTATATTGAAGCTGAAAAGCAGGGTGGCGAAAGTTCATCCGCTGGAAAAATTCTGATGGCTACGGTGAAAGGCGATGTACATGATATTGGAAAAAATATTGTGGGTGTTGTATTGGCTTGTAATAATTACGAGGTGATTGATATCGGGGTGATGGTTTCCTGTGAGAAAATTTTAGCGGCTGCGAAGGAACACAACGTTGATATCATCGGTCTTTCGGGCTTAATTACTCCATCCTTGGATGAGATGGTTTATGTGGCCAAAGAAATGGAGCGTCAAGGATTTACCGTCCCCTTATTGATCGGCGGAGCCACTACTTCGCGTATTCATACGGCAGTTAAAATTGATCCTCATTACAGTGGCCCTGTGATTCATGTTTTGGATGCGTCTCGTTCCGTGCCAGTAGCGGGTCGATTGTTGCAGAGTGAGTTGACTTCGAAAGAGATCTTCGATGAGATTAAGCAGGAATATGCGGAATTAAGGGTTTCGCATGCAGCGCGCCAACAAGAGAAAAATTATTTGTCTATTGAGCAAGCACGTCAAAAGTCGACGGGCATCGACTGGACAGGATTTAAAGCGAAGAAACCGAGCTTCTTAGGTGTAAAATATTTTCAAGACTATGATTTAGCTGAAATAGCTAAATATATTGATTGGACTCCATTCTTCTCTACCTGGCAGTTGTCAGGTAAGTATCCACGGATATTTGAAAACGAAACGATTGGCCAGGAAGCAAGAAAATTATTCAATGATGCGCAGGCATTGTTGAAAGAAATTGTTGACAATAAACTCTTAACAGCTAAGGCCGCGTTAGGTTTCTATCCAGCAAATGGATTTGGCGATGATATTATTTTGCATGATATCGTGGAGCAGGTCAAAGAAGTGCCTTGCGATAAACATGGGGTTCATACACATATCGAATACGATGTGATTCGGAAGGATGAAACCTCGGATTCGCGTGAATGGTTACATCATTTACGCCAACAAGGTCAAAAGGCCGCAAGTCTTCCAAACCGTTGTTTGAGTGATTTTGTTGCACCATTGAAAACAGGTGAAACTGATTATGTAGGTGCATTCGCGGTGACTACGGGAATTGGCATTGAAGCTTTATTGGAGCGATTTGAAAAGCAACACGATGATTATAATTCCATCATGGTGAAGGCATTAGCGGATCGATTAGCGGAAGCATTTGCCGAATTGATGCATGCACGCGTTCGTAAAGAGTTTTGGTCATATGCCTCGGAGGAAAACTTGACCAATAAAGAATTGATTTCGGAAAAATATCAAGGCATTCGTCCGGCACCGGGCTATCCAGCTTGCCCGGATCATACAGAGAAAAAGCGATTATTTGAATTGTTGGAAGCTGAAAAGCAGTTAGGTATTGTACTGACAGAAAGTTATGCGATGCACCCTGCTTCCTCCGTGTCAGGATTCTATTTTTCACATCCGGAAAGTACATATTTTGGTTTGGGGAAAATTGCCAAAGACCAAGTCAGCGATTATGCTGAGCGTA
>CANGCD010000027.1 GCA_947452215.1 Cytophagaceae bacterium
CCACTCTTTATTCTTGAAATCAAAATAACTTAAAATGCTATTACTTCTCCAAAAACCTTCTCCTCCTAAACTGAATAAGGTATCATTTTTCACAAATTGTAATGCATGAAAATTATATCCCCGAAAAAAGGTTTTATCCAAGCGCTCTAATACATTATTTGTTGAGTCGAATTGATAAACATGCCCGGTGCCAGGCAAGGAAAATAACATTTTCGTCTTGAAATTGAATTGATTGATTTTGCTATAGGGAGGCAAATCAGTTAATAAAACGCCCTTTGTAGTTAATTTATTTTTTTTCAACCATTCACCACCACTTTCTTTGACTTCAAAGTATTGATTTAATAGATTAATCCGGACATCACGATGATGATTTAGATCAAACCATTCAAAAGTATTTAATGCCTTTACAACATGAAGGTCAAAAACCAATAGACACAAAATCCCTAATAATATTTTCATGTTTGAAATTAAAGATTTTAAAATTTAGCCACAATTTGTCATTTAGAAAGACAGACATTAATATGTTATATACATATCAACACATACCATTAACTCCTGGGCAAACCTTTTGACAAAAAAAAATCCACCGTATGACGGTGGACCTTTACCCTCAACTAACAAATATTATTTACTGAAATCCGTATACGAATCTGCACCAGCCCGACCTCTTAATTCTAATTTTGGATTTGTAATCGCGAAATCATCAACATTTTCGATACTTCTATTTCCTACAGTTATTCGAATTACATTTTTACCAGCAAGAAGATCCGAAGGACTCAATAAAAAGCTCAATTTAGCGCCGTCTTTTCCTACAGGTGAATTGACAACAATATCCTTTTGGCCTTTGACTTTAAATAAATAAAATTTCGTTGAGCTTGCTAGCGAGGGAAAATAGATGCTGGCAGGTACCAATTTACCATTGACATAAATTTCTGGCAAATCGAAAGGATTAATGTGATGAACATCCATGGATACCTGAGCAAAAAGTGCGTCCGACTTTTCATCGTACGTAAATGTTAACACTCTTGTCAATTTTGATTTTGGATTGTCTCCCAAGGCAATCGTATCCGAAGCGGCCGTTAAAGCAATAGATGAATATTGTGCGGAAACCTTAAAGCACAAGACGAACAGGATAAGTGTTAAAAATGTAAATTTTTTCATTGTATTTTATTTAAGTTTAACTTGATGCAAGTTAGTCCTGTATAAAATCAGCAACATTAAGAACATATTAACATCTGTTCCCTTAAGCACAAAAAGGAACATTCTCTACAAAAATAAAGCCCCCCACTATTCCTAGCAGAGGGCTTCGCATAAATTTAAGGTATTAGGGTTAGGTAATCGCGTAAGGTATTAGAACTAGGATTATTACTCCTACAAAGAAACGGGCTTCACGCGATTCCCACAATGAGGCCTAGGCCTCATTTTTATACCCAAAATGACTTAAAGCAAAGAAAAGTAAACTGTTATTCTCCGTCGACAAATTCAGTTTCTTGCTGATGTTATATCGATGGTTCTTCACCGTCTTCTCTGAGATAAAAAGCAAATCAGCAATTTCCTTGCTCTTCTTGTTTTGGGCAATCAACTCCAATATTTTCATCTCGGATTGTGTTAGACTCGCCAACTTAACACTTTGAGATGCCTGGGCCTCTAATTGATCAAAGGCCATTTCGACCGATACCCGAATTTGATGTTCACTCCAGGGCTTCAAAATGTAATTGACCGGGTGCGTCTTGCCCGCTAGCTCAACAATTTTTCGGTCACTAAATGCCGTCAAATAAATCACCGCTAAGCCCGGCATGCGCGCCTGAGCCTGCTTGACAAAGTCGATACCACTTGGCCCCTCGCCTATATTAACATCACAAATCATCAATTGAGGCCGAAACACATCCAAAGCCTCCAAACCCGAATCAAAGTCATGAAAAGCCTGGCAGCTATAATTCAAATTCTCCAAGATCTCCTTGATATCCAAGGCCACAATAATCTCATCCTCCAATACCATAATCCGCTTTTGCTCCATACCTATTTAATATTAAACGTAATTAAATGCTTGATTCCACTTCCTTGTTGCATGGCATACCTCGCCCCCATCTGTTCGCTTAAAATACGAATCAGCCGCATACCCAAATTTGATTTTTGGTTGATTTCGTCAACGCTCCCTCCGCCATTATCTTCAATTACAACTTCAATTTGTGGGCCCACCCGCCCAATTCCCACCCGCAATACCCCCTGATCCACTCCATTAAATGCATATTTAAACGCATTCGAAACGATCTCGTTGATGATTAAACCCAAGGTACCTATCCGCTCAAAACGCAATTGTATCGAGTCGTCCAAGTCAAATTGCACTTCGACCGACTGCATTTCCTCCTGTGTATACATCTGCTGCAAATGCACCACCAAGGTTCGGACATACGATTCCAACTGCACATATTCAATTTCGTCCGACTGGAACAAATTGTTGTGAACGAGCGCAATGGTTTGAATTCGATTCTGGAGCGCCAAAATCAGGTCGATCGATTCTTTATTCTTGGTACGACGCTTTTGAAGATTCAATAGGCTATAGATAACCTGTAAATTATTTTTCACCCGATGATGCAATTCCTTCAAGAGCACCGCATTTCGTTCATGTTCCAAATCCAATTGAATTTGATTTTGATCCAATAATCCTTTTTGACGAAAGTTGACATAGAGTAAAATGGAACCCAATAATATCGTCAACAAAATGATACTCAAGAGTTTAATTTTAAAATCCTGAGATTTAGAAGTCTCCAGGTATTCAACCAACTGGCTTTTACTTCGGAGTGATTCCTCCCGGTGCTTAGCCAGCTCTAATTGGCCCAATAATAAAATCGATTTATTCCGATTCACGTGGGCATTCATCGTATCTAAATAAGATCGATAGACTTTCGTATAATAATAAGCTGAATCATACTGCTTATTGGCATAGTAATAATCCGAATACACGCCTAGTAAATGTAACCTACTCATCTTGACGGCCTTTTTACCGATCAACTTCCGTGAACGATCCAATTGAGTTTTAGCAGTACTTAGTTGATTCGCATGCAGGTAAACGCGTGCCAATAAAATCAACACATCAATCTGAGTATCCGGATTATCCTTACTCAAACGGAGGTCGAATTGCAACATAGGAATCACACCGGAATAATCACCCATTTCAATCTGACATTGCGCCTTAAGTCCGGTAAAATATCCCTCCCAATAATCCAACTCGCGAGGCAATAAAGTGCGATTCGATTGGGCACGAACTTCCGCTACTTCTGTAAATCCACGGGAATATGTTTCATACGCTTTCGTATAATTTTTTAGGTCAAAATATATCCAACCCAATCGCTGAAAGTAAATCAGTCGACGATAATCACCGCGCAGCGGTACCTGCTGAAACTGTAAATAATCACGTAAAGCCTCCTCAAAAAGGCCACATTCCTTATAAATTTCCCAGAAGGTCTTAACATAGCCCAACTTAATCCGCAATCGGCGAATCTGAATCGCCTTTTCGATTTCATTCGTTCCACGATACTCCTCCTCCAACATGATGAGTATGTGTTTCCAATAACGACTCGGTATTTGTTTTTGATTACGGTAAAGGAATTCAAAATAAGGAAGTCCATCTTTGAATTTAGCTTGATTATGGTATACGAAGGCGAGCGGAATCGCGGCCTTAACCATTAAAGTCAAATCATTTTTTTTACGCGCATCATTCCATTGCTTTTCTAGAATACGAGCTAAATCAGGTGCATTACCTAAGGAGAAAAAATTGCCATCCGTTCTAAAAACCTGATCCCAAGAGGACCACATGAATTCGGGGTCTTGGTAGCGTTTATCACGAGAAAATTTGTTTATATCATATGCGTCATTCGCCTCGACATGCTGTATAGCAAACAGCAATAAACATAAAATGGCCTTGAACAGGCTACTTACCTTCATGGAAATCATTGATTAGAACTAGGAACCTCAAGGGCTTTTTTCAAATGCCAATTTAAGAGGCTTCCCAATCATTATCAAATTATGGAAGTAAATTATTTGATTTTATAAGTTGAAAAGACTTGAGGCCTCAGACGCTGAAATTGCCCGATTGTAAACACGAAGCTCATCGATGGAACCACTAAAATATTCCCGAACATCATTCGAGGATGCATTGACAACGCGCGCGCCGATCGACAATACACTCGGATTAATTAATAAGGGACTTGCGGGATGTGGCCAAGAATAGACCAATTGACCATTCAAATAATATCGCTCCGTGCCTCCATCATAGCTGATGACTAAATGCATCCATGAATTGGTAAAAGTCCCCGTAGAAAATGTCTGATCAAAACTCCAATGATTATGCATCAATCCTCTAGTTGCGAGTGTTTTGGCATAATTACATGCGGCAGGCACATTCGCCGGTCCATAACCGGCAATAACCATATCTCGGCTCCATATATTCGCTTTAAACCACATGGACATCGAATAAGGGGCATTATTGGCCGGTAAATTCTTCGGATTCAACAAGGTCAAAAATTGACTTGTCCCGTTAAAACTATAAGCCGTATTGTTCACCCCACTTCGTCCGATGGCTTTCGTAGCTCCATTACTCAAGGTATTACCCGAACTCGAATAATCCTTGCTGTCCCCATTCAAAGGATAATAAGCTACCAAACCATTCGATAAGGCCGAATTCGTGGCTGTCGTCATAAATTCCCGCTGATTCCCATAGGTGTAAATTCCATTAATCTTTGCATAAGAACGAACAAAGTATTTTTGACCTGGAATCAAATCGGTCAAGGTCACCGATGGTGTATTCGCATTCGTTAGAATAAGGAAATCCGAGACGGTAGGGCTATCAGCCATTCCCCAACAAACCCCACGTTCCTGAATAGAATATTGTGGGGATACATTGGCAATTGTAACACCTGATAAGGCGCGGGTATCTTGAATATTGCTAATTGCGATCGTTTGTACACCCACAAAATTTCCCATTCCCTCGGGAATCACGGGATCCTTCTCACACGAAACCAATACAAAAACAATCCAAATGAATATAGCCTTTTTCATGCACTAAAAATTTAATCCAAAGCCCATCCAAAAATCCGAAAATGCTTTGGTATCCGCCGATTTAAATAGGCCCAAATAATTAATCCCAGCAGCCACATGGATACGTTTAAACATTAAATTCAATCCACCCTCCAGTTCAACGCCCGATTGACTCGCATACGAATTTTTAGCCAAGATTGTTCCTGTTTTTACACCAGAGAAATTATATTCATCGGCCGTCCAATACAAAGAACGAGCCCCATAACCGATACCTGCGCGCAAGTAAACGTGTTCATTGATTCCATATAAAAATGAAGGAACGACCGATAAGCGCGTTGTTTTTGCTTCTTTCGTGAATTTATAAATGGATGAGGTCGAGGTGTAATTCGTGATGGCTTCATTCGAAGCTGTCAAGCCGGTGGACGGAAATCCCGCTAAACCATACATGAGCGTTAAGGCATACCCATATCCTCCACGAATTAGGCCAAATTGACCCGCCAAGGTTAAATTCGATTGCTCACCACCCAATGCCATTGGACTTATGCCCACATTGGCAAAGTGAAAGGATTGATCTATTGGCTGAATGATGGTGATTGGCTTCCGCGGCTCCTTTACAACAACCGGAACCTTTGTGGTATCGGGTTGCTTAAATTCTCCTTTGGCAAACAATACGGCCGGCGTAATTTCAAACACATATTCCGAAGGCGGCAAATTCAAGCCTTTGGCATCGATTTGAAAATAATAGTTAAAGCCTGGCGTAATTCCTTTTAAATTCAATCCATGGATGGAAGATGCCTCAACTTGCTTTCGCGCACCATTCGGATGCTCCTGCACATAGACGTTTAAATCCACTGGCAGTTTCTGCCGACTGTCTAAATCGAAATACACCTCAAAACGCTTGATTTCAGGTACATAACCTACTTGCACATTGGAAATTTCCTGTGCTTGTAAGGCAATGCTACTTCCTAAAAATAGCGAAATGCATCCCAATAAATAGCTTAATCGATTGATCATGCTTATCGGGACTTAAGGTTTAGGAACAACAACGCGTTCAGTACGGATGCGTGCACCTAATACGTTCAATTTGGCATCTGCATTTTGAGTCCAAACACCCCATTTATTATTCACTAAATATTTAGGACTCGCAAATACATCTATTTCAGGATTTTGATCTACGAGCTGATAATTCATCTCATGCATTAAATTTGTAACAGCTACGTTTTTCCATGTAAGATTATTTGCAAAGCCAGTTACCGGAAGTGCGATTAAACAAGCAACACCTAGGCTTAGCTTATAATCATCAAAACTTTTAGGCTTATCATTTAAACCCACATACGTTTGAATATAATCGCCCATTAAATAGGTCGAAGCCAATAAAGTAAAGATTGGAAATATACGAGGAACCCGACCAATAGTCACCCCATTTAAACGAAAGACAAAACCCGTTTTATTTCGAGCAGCATTACTACTTGTAAAAGGTATACCCATGATGGCATTACCAGTCCCCGAAACCTCAGGCAATCGCTTTATATCATATTCCGATGAATTTCGGTTCAATGATATATCAGCAAAACCACCCATCCCCGTTTTGATCTGGTGACTACAACCTGTGGAAAAAAATAAGGAAGAAAGAAGCAATATCGATGCGAGAGCACCATGCAATAATTTGCGCGCTTTAAACATAACCGTCTATTTTTGAGAACTAAGAATTCATCAAAAATAGACAGGTATATCGTTTACTAAAAACAATAATTATTAAGCGGTCGGAAATTATCGAACCTCAAATACCAAAGCCGTTTTGGCAGGGACATCTAAATTTGCCCCTAAAACCTGCTCTTGGTTGGTCAATACATCTTTGATTTTGGCACCTGGTTTTACCAATTCTGCAAAACGATCCATCGATAAGGATTTAGTCGTGGCATTCTTATTCATCACCACCATCACTTTGCCCTTCGCCGAATGACGGAAATACACATAGACCCCATTTTCAGGACCAAAATGCGTCAATTTCCCCTCATGAATCACGGAATTATTCTTCCGCCAATTCAATAACTTTTTAAAGAAGTCCTGCGTACTTTTTTCATCGGCTGTAAAACCGCGTTGAGTCACGGCATCTTTGGCATCACCAGGCCAACCGCCATAAAAATCACCCCGAATTTCCCCATGCTCATTGCTTTTGGGATTCGACATTAAGATTTCAGTACCGTAAAAAATCTGCGGAATGCCGCGTGTCGTCAACAAATAAGTCATCCCCATGCGGAATAAAGCCTGGTCGTGTTTGACTTGCGAATAGAAACGAGACATGTCGTGGTTATCGCCAAAAACCACCAAATTATCTGGATTTGCATAGATTAAATCATTCGAAATGACCGAATAAATCTTATTCAAGCCTTTGCCCCATTCTTGATCATTTTCATTCATCGCCTCGGAAACAGCCCCTTGTAACGGAAAATCCATCAAGGCCGGCAGGGATGATTTGAATCCGTCGCGGTTAACTTTTCCCTTTTGCCAATAGGACGTGATGATCGGATTCGACGACCACTCCTCGCCTACCATGTTGAGGTTCGGATATTCAGCTAAAACGGCGTCTGACCAACGTGCCTCAAAGTGCTTTTCCGAATACGGGTAGGTATCAATTCGAATACCGCCTAAATGTGCATATTCAATCCACCAAATCGTATTTTGAATCAAGTAATTCGCCATAAACGGATTCTTTTGATTCAAATCCGGCATCGCTGGAACGAACCAACCTTCCGTCTGCATTTTGGCATCAAATTGTGACACATGCGGATCCTGAACCGTCTCTCTGCGGTGCGTTGTCGACACAAACTTGCCGCCAAAATTGATCCAATCCTTGAATGGAAAATCCTTCATCCACCAATGGCCATCGCCACAGTGATTTAATACGACGTCCATGATGAGCTTAATGCCTTTTTGATTAGCCTTATCTGCCAATTCCCGGTATTGTTCATTCGTCCCAAAACGCGGATCAATCGCATAATGATCCGTAATCGCATAACCATGGTAACTTTCCTTTGCCTGGTCATTCGCCATTACGGGCATATTCCAAATCGCCGTAAAACCCATGTCATGGATATAGGGTAATCGGTCAATGATGCCCTTTAGGTCACCGCCATGCCTTCCGTACATTTCATTACGCGCCGGATTCGGTTCCCGATAGCCCGGTGCAGCGTCATTGCTCGCATCGCCATTCGCAAAACGATCAGGAGTGATTAAGTAGATGACATCTTTCGTTGTGTAAGATGGACGATTCGCTGAATTTGGGCTGCGCGATTCGAGTTTGTAGTCGATGTGGTGGAGGGTTTTACCGCCTTTTTTGATGTCCAACGGATATGACCCCGCCAGCGCGTTTTTCGATATTTCACAGTCGACAAACAGGTAGTTCGGGCTGTCGGCATTATGCACTTTTACGATCTTTAGACCTGGTTTAGTGGCAAGGACCTCACTACCTTGAATGTCCTTAGCATGGATTAGAAGCTGTAATTTGGGGTTTTTCATACCCACCCACCAGTTTAGGGGTTCTATACGTAAGTCTTGTGCTTGAAGGCTTGGCAGGCTTAGTGCTGCGAATAGGAATAATATAAGTTTCTTCATGAATCTAAAGGGTTTTGTTCAGGTTGTCGGGGTCAGGACCCCAACAACCTGTGACCTAAAATTAGGGGAAAAGGCGCGAAAAAGCGCATAAAATGGGCTAAAAATGTAAAAATTATCAGGTTTTAGGTAGTGAAACTGGCGAATAAGTGGTTCTTTGCGTAACGCTGCCGGGGTCAGGGACCCCGGCAGCGTTTACCCCACGGCATCTTGCTTTTCCATGTAGATTTCGAGATATTTGTACTAATTAAAGCCCTAAAACAAATATCTTATGTGTGGAATCGTCGCCTACATCGGCTCTCAAGCCGCTTATCCCATCATTTTAAAAGGTCTTAAGCGTTTGGAATACCGTGGATACGATAGCGCAGGAATTGCACTTTACGGTAAAAGCATCACAAATTTTAAGAAAAAAGGACGCGTTGCAGAGCTGGAATCGTGGACAGATGAAATCACGCTGACAGCGTCAGTGGGGATTGGTCATACGCGGTGGGCGACGCACGGAGAACCTTCCGACGTGAATGCACATCCACACAAATCGAATTCTGGTAAAATAACGTTGGTACATAATGGCATCATCGAAAACTATGCCTCGCTAAAACAAGAACTCATCCAAAAGGGCTATACCTTCGAAAGCGCGACGGATACGGAGGTTTTAGTCAATTTCATTGAGGAAATCCAACAAAGCAATAACTACTCCCTCGAGGAAGCTATGCGCATCGCATTAAAGCGTGTCGTGGGTGCTTACGTGATTATCGTGATGGAGGAGGGATTCCCGAACCGCCTAATCGCGGCCCGCAAAGGAAGCCCTTTGGTGATAGGTGTGGGTGATGGTGAACACTTTTTGGCATCCGATGCCTCGCCGATTATCGAATATACCAAGAAGGTCATTTACGTAAACGACTATGAATTGGCGATCATCTCCGAAGATGAAATCATCTTGAAGAATTTGGGAAATGAGCCGATTACCCCATATATCCAACAATTGGACATGGAATTAGCCCAAATCGAAAAGGGTGGATACGACCATTTCATGTTGAAGGAAATTTTTGACCAACCCGATAGTCTTACCGACTGTTTACGCGGTCGTTTGGACAGCGAAAAAATGACGCTGACATTAGCGGGTGTCGAACAACATTTATCCGTTTTTGCGCAGGCCAAAAGAATCGTCATCGTTGCCTGTGGCACGAGCTGGCATGCTGGCCTCGTTGCAGAATACATGATTGAGACCCTTTGCCGCATCCCGGTCGAGGTGGAATACGCCTCGGAATTCCGTTACCGCAACCCGGTGATTGGACCTGGCGACATCATCATTGCCATCTCCCAAAGTGGAGAAACGGCCGATACGCTCGTGGCCATCGAACGCGCGAAGGAACAAGGCGCCTTTATTTTTGGCGTTGTAAATGCCGTAGGATCTTCCATTGCACGCATCTCGCACGCAGGTGCCTATACGCATGCTGGACCGGAGATTGGCGTGGCGAGTACCAAAGCATTTACAGCACAATTGACCGTTCTAGCCATGATGGCGATGAAAATAGGTAAGGCCAAAGGAACTTTAGCTACCGCTGAATATGATCGTTTGATCGCAGAATTGGCATTGATCCCTGAAAAGGTCAAAACGACTTTGGCCACACATGAAAAAATCAAGGAAGTCGCGAAGCACTACGCAGATGCGCGTGATTTCTTATTCTTAGGTCGGGGATATAATTTCCCGGTGGCCTTAGAAGGAGCCTTAAAATTGAAGGAAATTTCCTACATCCATGCGGAGGGTTATCCTGCCGCAGAGATGAAACATGGCCCGATTGCTTTGGTGGATGAAAATCTACCGGTCTTGTTCATCGCAACCAAGGATGCATATTACGAGAAAATTGTAAGTAATATCCAGGAAATCAAGGCCCGCAAAGGCATGGTGATTGCCGTGATATCAGAAGGTGACACCTTGATTCGCGATATGGCTGACCACGTGATGGTTGTGCCGGAAGTGGATGAGTTATTGGCACCCCTGATTAGCGTCTTACCTACTCAATTATTGTCCTATTACATCGGAGTACTCCGGGGGCTAGACGTGGATAAACCACGAAACCTAGCTAAATCTGTAACTGTGGAGTAAAGCAAATTATACTTCGTCGTAATTCTTCGACGTTTGCAGCATGATTTTCTTGATGGATAGGAGTATCAATCCGAGGATTACCGTGGAGACGATGACCAGGAGCGATATGAACAAGCTACCCGCAACGCCAGAGGTCCAGCCGGAGATGGCTGTGAAGGCGATGTATTTGGAGTAGATGACATAGCAGGCCACGCCAAAGAGCGCGAAGATGAACAAAACGAAGAGTTTCATCAAGGAATAGAGAATCTCTTCCGAATATTCAATCATCGAATAAAGCCCGTGAAAAACGAGGCTTTGGAAATTCATTTTAGGGTTATTATCGATACGCGCGGCACGATCAAAGGTAAAATAGGAAATCCCCATTTTTTGTTTGGTCAAAAAGCTCCCGTAATGGATAAAGGGTTGGTGCACGATTTTCGAAAGTACCTTGTCGCTGATCATGGAGAAATTTCCGTGGGAAATGTTGCGTCCCGTGATGAGTTGGAAAATCAAACGATAAAAGAAATAGCCCACTTTGAAGCGAAAACTCTCTTGTCGGCTCCCCCGATTCACCAGCATGATGTCACTGGTCCCAGCGCGTTCGATGAAGGTCAAAATCGCCGCGGGGTCATCTTCCCCATCCGAGTCCATGACAATATAGCCCTTGGCATTCGTTTGTAGACTATGCGCGTAGTGCAAGCCGTGGCGAATGGCCTCTTGGTGGCCGGAGTTATGGCGCAGTTGGATGATTTTTAATTCAAACTGAGCTTGTTGGAATTGAAAGCCTTGGGCGATCGCGACGGTATTGTCGGTAGACCCATCATCCACGAGGATAATCAGGAAGGCGAAGGGGCTTTGGGCGAGTTTGGCTTCGATGTCCCTGAGGAGTTGCGCGATGACGCCACTTTCGTTAAAGCAGGGAAGGATGATGCAAAACTGTTTTTCCATGAGCAAGCTGCGCGCGACGGTTCAATTCGAGCGTAAAGCTATTGATAAATCAGGAAATTGCAAGGGGGAAGGGCTAAATCGCCGGGGATGGGGGGATGATGGGCTGAGGGTCCCAACCAAATTTGGAGCGTGCGAGAGAATCGTCGAAGGTGAGTTCTGAGGTAATTTTCTGAAGCTTGTCGGAGTTTAAAGGAAAAGAAGGTCCAACAAAGTCGCCTATTTTTGCCAATAGACGTGCTAAGCCAAAGGGCATATTGGGAATCCATTTTCTTCCAATTGACTTAGCCATGAAATGGCTCAAATCATGAAAATTCGGATGCATGCCGTCGGTCAGGTGGTAGATTCCACCTACGCAAGAAGCAGGTAAGATAAAGCGGGCGACATCCTCCGCGCGGACAATGCTTTTGCGCGCTTGTCCACCAGAAATGTTAAAATAATATCTATTTTTTATTCCTTTCAACATAGCCTTTAAATTACCGGGAGGATTTTCGCCATAGACCAAAGGCAGTCGGAGGATGGTACAAATTACACCATGATAATTACACCATTGAATGACTTCAGCCTCCGCTTGGATTTTACTTTGGCCATAAGGGTCACGGGCAAGAACCGGACTTTGTTCGTTCAATAATACGCCACTGTTTACACCATAGACAGCCACCGAACTGATGAAGACAAAACGTTTAGGGGGATCAAATTCTAATGCCTTTAATAAATTTCGAGTACCGATGACATTGACATCCCAAAAGTCACGCACATCTTCTTCAGAATCCGGAACAATATGAGCTTTGCCTGCTGCGTGTATTACACAATCGAAGGATAATTTTAATTCAAATTTTTGACTTATATCAACTTGGAAGTCAGAAAATGAATTTCTTCCAAGGGTTTGAATTTCTTGAGAAGCGGAAAAATACTTAAATACAAATTCTCCTAAAAAGCCTGATGATCCTGTGAGAAGAATTTTCATTTACTTAAAATAACCGATTCGAACAAATTTAATGTTTTAGAAACCATAGCTGTAGCCTCGAAATTTTCCAAAAACAATTTTCGAGATTTAAGTCCCATTCTAATCCTTAAATTTTCGTCGGCACACAACACCTTAATTGCTCTATTAATTTCAATTATTTCATTATTTACTAAGTAACCATTTTCACCATCAATTATAGCTTCAGAGGCCCCTCCAACATTTGAAATAACAATTGGCAGGCCAATACTCATGGCTTCAAGAGTAGACATTGGAAATCCTTCGTAGTTAGATATTAAGGCAAAAATATCCATATGGTTTAAAAACTCTTTTACATTTTCTATAAAACCTGTAAACTCAACCTTATCATTTAAATTATTAGCATTGACATATGTTATAGCTTGAGGTAATGATGGGCCATCTCCCACTAAATGCAATTTCACATTTTCTAAATCTGCAACTGCTTTTATTAATTTTATTTGATCTTTTGGCATATCAAATCTTGCAACCATCGCAATATTGATGATATGTGTGTGGTTAATTTTTCTTTCCAGATTGGAATCAACAATACCATTGTGTATTAAACAGATTTTATTTGAATCACATACATTTTCTTTAATCGCTAAGTTGTAATCGTAAGAAGAAACAGCTATAATTTTTGAAGAAATCCTAGCCAAAAATGATTCTATTTTGATATATCTTTTTCTTTTAGATA
Organism: Cytophagaceae bacterium; assembly: GCA_947452215.1. Taxonomy (GTDB): domain Bacteria; phylum Bacteroidota; class Bacteroidia; order Cytophagales; family Spirosomataceae; genus Aquirufa. The sequence goes on from CANGCD010000027.1 coordinate 13,360, forward strand.
ATTCAACACCTTCAGTAAATGACCAACCATGTGCAGTAAATATTACAGGTATCCCAAGAATATAAGAGGCCATTCGCGCTAACAATCCCACTTTTGAAGAATGAACACTCACCAATTTTGGCTTTGTTTGAATTAAATATTTCAGTAATAACAGAAAAGACACAAAATCAAATACAAAGGAAATATCTCTTTTAAGCCACCTAATTTCTTTAGTAAAAATATTCAATTCCTCAAGTCTCTGCTTTAAAATGGTATCCTTACCACCTACAATCACGGCAATATTTACATCCTCCCTTTTTAACTTTTCACATAGTATTAAAAGGTGTGACTGAGCGCCACCTATGATATCTCCTCTTGTAATAACAAATAAAATTGGGTTATTCATTAACCTGTTTGCTATTAGTTCTTGAAGAAAAATGGACAATTAGAATTACAAAAAACAGATACCAGTATTTTGTTTTTGTAAATGCATGAAAAAAGAAAATGAATAATAGACAATAATCGATAAGAGCCAAAACAAACAAATTACGCAGATTAAACGACCAAATATTAATCAAGTATCTCCTGATGATTACTATAGGCAACAAAAATAAAAGTGGTCCTAGATACCATGCAAATCGATAATAGTTCAAATAAGCGGTTTGCATATTATATAAATCATTTAAAACAAACCCCTCCTCGCTCAAAAGATAGAATTCATTAAATAATCCTGGCATTTTATCAGGAATTAAAATTGATAAACCTTCCCATTGAAATACTTTTTGATTAAGTGAATTGGCTAGGTTAACAAAATTTGGCAGAATATATGATAATATCTGACTTATTGGAGATTCTCCTACTCCGCGTATAAATGTTGAGAATAATAGATAAAAAAGGAGCAATATAAAGAAAATAATTATTGGTAAGCGCTTCCCAACATAGCGCTTTTTTAGATAAAAATAAAAAAAGGAAGGTATCAAAACAGTATCAAAAACAGTAAACTTAACACCATGCAAAACAGAAGATAAAAAAAGAAATAAAAGAATAAACCATCCAAATCTTAGCCGTTGTTCGTTTACCTTTAAATAAATTCCTAAACAAATAGCAACAGGAGCCAAAAAGTATAAATAATTAATAAATGTAGAAGCCCCAAAAGTAAATTCGTAGTCTCTAGGATTCAATAATAAAAGTTCAAATGAAAAGTTAACATGAGAGAAATTAACAATCGCTCCTAAAAAAGTTAAAAAGGAGATTAAATAAAACCATATTCTAAGTCTATTGAAGCTATACGTCCAATAGCGACGTTTAATCAAACTGATGTTTTTAAATACTTGATTATCGATTAACAACAATAAGATTGTTGTTAAATATAATATTAGGCCATATATCAGGTAATTGGTATAATCTCTAAAACTCTTGTTTACCATTAAGCTTTTAACTTCTATGGTGTCCCTCAGGTCATAAGTTAAAAAATAGATTATTAGTGGAAAAAAAAGCAATGCAACTAATAATCTATCCTTGAGTAAAAATAGAAAAATTAAAAAAGTGAAAATAACACTAACGGTCATATTGGATTTTTTTCCAAAACTTTGAGAAATAAATTACCGCTAAATCAAGATTAAACAATAGCATGATAGTTGGTATAAAAAATCTCCAAATTGGAGATTTTTTATAAAACCTCGAATTGAAAAATTTAGCAAAAATATGAATCCTGTCTACAAATCCAGAAGACCGCTTTATGACTGAAAAAAGCCAGTTAAAATACAAAAAATGTGTAAAACGAAAATCAAAACTGAAATCATTGAACCAAGTTGGAAAAGTAATTTCATTCCTCTTAAGAATTTTTCGTGATAGAGAATCTGAAGATTCGTTAAAATATATAACGCCTTCGCATATTTTTTGAAATAAAATTTCACTTGATGTTAAAGAACAAACTTTGTAAAAGAATAACCAGTCTTCAAAGTTTCTATCAACTTCATTAAACTTAATTACATCTAGTACATTTCTTGAAATAGCAACATTAGCACAACCACAAAAAATTGGATCCTCACAAAAGGCGCCTACAAAATCATCAGTTGAAAATATATTCTTTGAAACTTCAAAAATTAAATTTTTACTTTGAAGTTTATCAAAATTAGGCCTAATTATTCCAGTATCGCTTTCTATGGTTTTTGAGATTAACACAGAGCATTTATTTTTTTCAAATACATCTTTAATTGTTTCTAAATAATTGGGTGTTAAACAATCGTCGGCATCGAGAAAAATAAGAACATTTCCCAAACTTGAATCGATGCCAACATTTCTTGAATAACCAGGACCTTTATTGGTTTTATTTCTAATTAAACGAATTTGATAATTATTCGCTTTATGTATGTCAGCAACCAAATCATATAAATAAATAGCATCAGCTGAATTACTAAAATCATCGACCAAAATAATTTCAAAATCGGCACATGTCTGATTTAGAACAGAATGAATGGATAGATCAACTCTGTCTTTTTTATTGTAAAATGGTATTATTATCGAGAAATACAAAGAGTGGCCTTAAGTTTCTGCAAGTAATTAATAAGAAAAAAATTAAACTTATAGCTGAATGTAAAATCAGACTTACTAACTATTTCTAATCGCTCTGCTAATATCTGTTTTTGGATATTAGAATCAGCAGAAAACCCACCTCCTAAATAGTTGATAGTTGGTCCTGAAATTTTTCTAATTGTCGATTTAGTGAATATCCTAACTAAATGTTCAAAATCCGAACAAAATTTGTACTGAAGACTGAATTGATATTTCTTCAAAAGTAATATATTATAAAAGAGAGCTTGATGGCATATCATATTTCTCAAAAGATATACACAACTTAAATTAGGCGAAATTAAATTACCGGCAATTATAAAATCAGTATAATAAATATCAGCACTTTGATGGGAGATTTTTGAATTGAGATTATACAAAAAGAAATCTCCAACAAATAAATCTCCAGCATTTAAAAAATTTATCCATGTACCAGTAGCATGATGAATACCCTTATTCATCGCATCATATATACCATTATCTTTTTCACTTATAACCAGATCAATGGATTTTCTGTATTTATCAATAACTTCTAACGTTTCATCTGTTGAAGCCCCATCTATAATTATGTATTGAAAATGAGAACTCTTTTGATTTATCACACTTAAAATCGTTGACTCCAAGTTGACTGGATCATTAAATACGACTGTAATTATTGAAAAATCGTATTCTCCCAATTTACCTTTATTTTAAGATTATTGTTTTAAAATAGTCGAAATATGACTTTGATAAAATATTATAATCAAAATTAGCTTGAGCATGAGCTCGGGCATTACTACCTAAATTATCTTCGTTAGAAATATAATCTATACCATTACTGAAGTCAAGAATATCAAAGGGCTTTGCTAAATATCCTGTGACTTTATGTTTTACCAAATCAGAATTTCCGCCTACATCAAAAGCAACAATAGGAAGACCGCAGCTAAGTGATTCCATTACGGAATTGGAAAGGTTTTCTTGAAGACTTGGGAGTAAAAATATATCGGCTGCACTTAATAAAATACGCATTGTCATTTCATCGTGAATATGACCAAATTGCAAAAACTCTAAACCAAGATTTTCAAAATGCGAAGTTCCATTATTACCAAAAATGACCAATAAATACTTTTTTTGATCTAATAAATCAATAACATTTTTCAAATAATGAAAACCTTTTTGAAAATCAGTCGTGGCATTAAATGCACCAAAAAGTAAAATTGTTTTTTCTGTACTGATTCCTAAGACAGATCGAGCATATTCTTTGTTAAGGGGGGAATAAAAATTTGTGTCAATTGGATTAGGAAGGTTAACAGAAGGGATTTTATTTAGGATTTCACTTTTTTCTGCAGAGTCTTTCATCCATTTAGAAACACCAATAATATTGAAGTTTGCTCTTCCGTTTATAAGCGCTTTTTTTCTATTGAAATTAATTGCACTCAGATCTAATTTATATTTTGAACTAATTTGAACACATTTTTCACACCCAACTTTATATTTATCACAATCATAGGACACATGACATCCGCCAGTCATTAACCACCTATCGTGTAAGGAAAATACAATTGGAATATTCTTTGGAAATTGACTAATCTGATTTAATGAGATAAAACCGTTATTAACCCAATGAATATTTATTACGTCTGGCCCAAACTCCTTTATATAACGATTGACAGATGCAAGCGAAATCCAAGCTGTGGAAAAAATAGCGCCATTTCTGTTAGGGAAAAAAATCAAAAAGAGATTATCAAAAGCCTGAATTAATTTGCCGAAATATTTAGTCCAAAAAGTTTGAATTTGAAATACATTTTCATCTGAAGATGATTTCTCATAAACAAACATCTTTGCGTCAAATTCAGGATTGGTTTTGAGGCATTTTAACAGCCTGAAAGCTGCCTTGCCAGCACCACCTTTTAAGTCATAAGTTGACAGAATTAGGATTTTCATATTTTCTCAAATACGACTAAAACGGAATGCCCTCTCTGCTTTTTGATTAGAGGCTTAAACAATTTAATTAATCTTAAAACTTTAACTATTTTGAAAAATGCTCGATTTAAAATATCATTTGCTAAATAATTTCTCAAAATTGTTCTCACATACCAATCAATATGGTACTCTTGAACTGGCTCAAAGTGAATTGAACAAAGTTTTATATTAAATATATTTGTCAAGTTAACAAGTGAATGATCACTCCAAAGCCCCATATGATGAGGTGGATAATTTAAAGGTTCTTCAACCTCATATTTTAAAAATGAATTATTATTAGGCACACATACAATGAACTTACCCCCTTTTTTTAAACATTTTAGCGAATTTTCAATAAACGATTTTGGACTGGATATGTGTTCTAATACTTGATAGTTACAAACTAAATCGAATTTTTCAGAATTAAATTCTGAAAAACTTTCAATTAATTGCTCTTCAACATTCAATCCTGTTGAAATCGCGAATGAGGCCGCTTCTTTATTTAATTCTAAACCAAAAAGCCTCAAATAGCTAAATCTACTTTTAAGTCCTGACAAAAATGCACCGCGAGCGCATCCAATTTCTAAAACATCTATTGGTCTGAACTTCTCGATTAATTGTACAGAAAGGTCATGTTCCCATTTCCAAGGCATATAATACCAATCAAAATTTTGAAAATATTCATAAAAATTTGAATCTCCCGATAAGTCAAAAGGATAATAAAAACGATAACCCGTTTGTTCGCACTCCCATATCTCCAATTTGTCAAGAGAAACATTATTTATGGGATGAATATATCCATAACGTTGTTGGTAAAGTTGCTTTACGAAACTAAAATCAACATTTTTAATGAATTTAGCAGGCTCCTCAGTTAATGGCGACAGCACTTTATTTATCATTTTTTGTATCGAAAAATTTTATATAACTTAAGTATAATTCTTATGTACAAATTTTGCCTGAAAAACTTTCCTTGAATTTTATCATCAAAAATTTCATCAACTTCAAGCTTCAAAAAAAAATCATTTGAGGGTTTCCAATTATAGGTTTTTAAATTCTCAATAAATGGATTAGGATTATAAGTATGTGTTGCATCTAGTGTGAATCCAATATTTTGAACAAGATTTTTAGACGAAACCAGACTTAATCCTTCATTTTTCCAACAAGCAAAAGTCCATTGATAGTCCCAACAAGAATCCAATTCACCCGATTTTACTCTGCTAAAAATGTCTTTCCAGAAAAATTGATCTTTTGTATTAGGAAAAATATTATTAATAAATTCATCAGATTCGTAAGAATTTAAACTTGCGTCATAATAATTCCATCTATCGGACCATGTAGCCCACCCCCAAACAAAGTTGTATTTTGAGAATAAAATATCATTACATTCAAAATTAGTTTGATAATCACCCAAAAGATTATTGCCAGCTATGTGAAATACCCTTTTATCATGTTCGAATTTCTCCAAATAATGCGAACAAAATGTAAAAAAGCTTTCATCAGGGAGGCAGTCATCTTCTAAAATAATTCCTTGGGAGACAATTGAAAAAAACCACGAAATAGCAGTTCCTGGTCCCAGGTTACACCCAAGG
>CANGCD010000028.1 GCA_947452215.1 Cytophagaceae bacterium
CATGCAGTTGTCTATGTCGGGCAAAGGAAACGTTCCCCCACGCGGTGGCGTAGCAGGTGACTTATTAATTGTCATCGAGGAAGAGGCGCACGAAGTATTGCACCGTGATGGAAATAATGTCATTTATGACCTATATGTCAGCTTTGTAGACGCAGCTTTGGGAACTTCCGTTGAAGTACCGACCATCGGTGGAAAAGCAAAAATAACCCTTGAAGCAGGAACGCAGGGAGGTAAAATACTACGCTTAAAAGGCAAAGGAATTAAAGAATTGAACGGATATTCGATTGGCGATCAATTGGTACACGTAAACATCTGGACACCAAAGCAAGTGAATAAAGAGGAGCGCGAATTATTAGAAAAATTGCGTGACTCTGAAAACTTTGCACCTCAGCCTGGGAAGTCGGAGAAAGGATTTTTTCATAAGGTGAGGGATATGTTTTCGTAGGTGAGTGAAGAGCTAAGAGTGAAGAATGAAGAATGAAGAATGAAGAGTGAAGAGCTAAGAGTTAAGAGGGAAGAATGAAGAGTTAAGAGGAATTGTATTTAAGCCCTGGAAGAAATTCTGGGGCTTTTTCATTGTTAGCCCCAGAATTTAGTCTGGGGTTCCCTAGGCTAAAGCCTAAGGTAATAATCTTGGTCTATAAAAAAGGGGCTCAGAAATTCTGAACCCCAAATTCTTCACTCTTCATTCTTCACTCTTAACTTTTACTTCAACCTGTTCTGCCATTTCTCAAACTTAGAAACAATGGCTTGATATTGATTCGCAGGAATTTTTGATTCGTTCAACGAAGCAGCGATGATATTCATCTCATACAATGCAATTTGAATATCACGATCATGGGAACGAATACCTCCCGATAAATAGTAATCCAAGGCTTTATCGTTACGATCCATCATGGTTTTCGCCATGGCTAAAGCTTTTGACGTTTCTCCTACTTCAATAAATAAGCTAACCATACTCGCCGTAAATTGGTCGTAAGGAATCACTTTATCGGGCATAACACTTTCTAAGTGGTTTAGCACCTTCTTAGCCAATGGAATATTACCCTCACGAATCAACTGATCTGCCAAACGATAAGTACTTAATCGCAACGTTACACTCGGGATACCCATGTAAAAATCGCCATGGTAATAAATCTTATCATCATTCAATCCACGCCAATACATCTTGTTCAACATGTTATCAGCCATGATTTTTGAATTCACAAAACCATCCTTTGCGCCTGAAATCTTAAATGGCATCAATCGATACGCATAGCCTTCCAATTGCATGCTTTCCTTCAATCCTAAATATTGATCACCTGGTAAGGTTGACGCAAAATAAATCGGACGTTTCCAACCATTAAGAGCGTTGTTTGAAATAATCTCCAACTGAATTAATTCGCCTTTAAAAATATTTTTCGAAGGCAATTTCCAACCCAATTGATTCGATAGAAAACCTACAAATTCTTTAGGAAACCATTTAGACGTGGCAATTTGGGCCACATTCACCGGAATGATTAATGAATCCGAAGGAAATGTATTAATCATTTCTCCTCCCTGCGTTTGCGCCTGAATATTCGGATTTTCACGGTGCAATAAATCCAAGTAATCGGGCAAGGACATCGACTGAATATTCGGATTTTCATTGAACATGATTTGATCATTAACGCCTTCCAGGAACTGATCTTTCTTTAAACCAATGGGCAAGGCCTCTGATTCATAGGTTTTACGCTTCATTTGGTCAATGTACCAATCCGTCCCTAATAAAGACAAATTACATACGCGCACATCCGTACGGAAACCTTCCACCTCTTGTACATACCACAATGGGAAGGTATCATTGTCACCTCCCGTAAATAAAACAGCATTCGGCGCACAAGAATTCAACAGATTCTTCGCAAAATCAATTTGGTGGTACCGACCGCTACGATCATGGTCATCCCAGTTTTGTTGGGCCAAAATTACCGGAGCCGAGAAACTCATTACCCCTAATAAACCCCAACGAATCTGTGGCGATTTGATAATTTTCGTTAACCATTCTGCCAATTGCATGACACCTAATCCTGCCCAAATCGCTAGGAAATAAAAGGAACCTACATAAATATAATCCCGTTCACGTGGCTCTGCCGGTGGTGAATTTAAATACACCGCTAACGCTACACCCGTCAACACAAACATCATAATCGTAACCAAGAAATCCTTCTCATCCTTGCGATACAACAAATAGAATCCTAATAAAACGAGGATAATTGGAAGGTAATAGTAATTATTACGTGCCTTGTTGTTCTTCAAAACATCTGGTAATTTCGACGTATCCTCAAATGGATTTGAAATCGCATAGGCGCCTTCTAAATCATTCTCCCGACCGATAAAATTCCAAAGCAAATATCGGGTGTACATATTACCCAACTGGTGCGTAAACATGAAACGAAGGTTATCCCCAAAGCTCGGTTTTTGGCCCGCAGGAATGCCTAACATATCTTGATACATCTGCACATGCGAACCCGAATTACTCCAAACACGTGGCAATAACATTTGTTGGTCCTTCTGATAAACATACTCAGGCTTATTTGTATAAACCTCATATTTACCATCCTTCATCTTATATACGTCCTCCCCTTTCTTGAAATCCTCAATTTGAGCTGTGTAAACAGGACCATATAATAAGGAACGAGAACCGTATTGCTCACGTTTCAAGTACTTCAAAAAGTTTAAAATGTTGCTCGGATCATTCTCGTTGATCGGCGGATTATACCCCGAACGAACCAAAGCAACGGTATAGGTAGAGTAGCCAATCAGTAAAAATACGAAAGAGAACAAAGCCATGTTCAACAATAACTTGCTGTGCGTATATGAATAACGAATTCCAAAAACGATAGCAGCTAATAGACAGATCAAGAAGAAAATGGCCCCTGAACCATATCCCATTCCTAGGTTATTCACGAACTGCAATTCAAACCAAAATGCTACCGAAGGCAATCCCGGAATGATGCCCGAATTGATAATTCCCAAAATAAACAAACCTGCTAATACGGCTACAAAACCTCCTTTGTAGGTCGGCTTATCTTCCTTCTTAAAGTACCACAACAAGGCCAATGCTGGCAAAGTAACCAAGTTTAATAGATGGACACCGATCGACAGACCAACTAAATAAGCAATGAATAAAATCCAACGATTCGCCGTGGCTTCATCTTCAACCAATTCCCACTTAAATGCTGCCCAGACTACGATTGCTGTAAAGAATGACGACATGGCGTATACCTCAGCCTCAACAGCCGAGAACCAAAATGTATCTGAAAACGCATAAATCAAAGATCCAACAGCACCAGAAAGTAACAAGATACCACTCTCCGATTTTGATAATTCAGCGAAAGGTTTGTTCAATACTTTCCGACCAATCATCACGATCGTCCAATGCATGAAAAGAATTGTAAATGCACTTGAAACCACCGACATCATGTTGATCCAGAAAGCAACACGTGTTACATCCCCTAAGGCGAGGAATGAGAACATCCGACCAATCAACAAGAATAAAGGTGCTCCAGGAGGGTGTGGAACTTGTAACTTGTACGCACAAGCAATAAACTCTCCGCAATCCCAAAAAGATGCGGTAGGCTCAACCGTTAAAGTATACGTAACTAATGAAATGAGAAAAACAATCCAACCGACGAGGTTATTATTGCGTTGAAAATGCTGCATAATTTAAAATTAAAGCTCAAATAAAAAGGATTGAAATCAATCCTTCAGGTTAATTATTGTTAATTAAATTGACGTAAAAAACGAACGTCATTTTCAGTGAATAAACGAAGGTCTTTGATTTGGTATTTAAGCATCGTAATCCGCTCAATTCCCATACCAAAGGCAAATCCCGAGTATTTCTTCGAATCGATTCCCACGTTTTCCAAAACATTCGGATCTACCATGCCAGCGCCACCAATCTCAACCCATCCCGCTTGCTTGCAAACATTACAGCCATCGCCTTTGCAAAGCAAACAAGTAATGTCCATCTCAGCACTCGGCTCCGTGAATGGAAAATAGGAAGGACGGAAGCGAACTTTGGTATCCTTACCAAACATCTCCTTCGCGAAATGATATAAACTATCTTTTAAATCTTTGAAACTTACGTCTTCATCCACATAAAGACCTTCCACTTGATGGAACAAGCAATGTGCACGTGCTGAAATCGCTTCGTTGCGAAAAACACGGCCTGGCATGATGGAACGAATCGGTGGCTTTTGATATTGCATCAAACGAACTTGCACATTCGATGTATGTGTGCGCAACAATACATCATCTTGAATCTCTCCCTTCCCTTTTTCAATGAAAAAAGTATCCTGCATTTCGCGTGCAGGATGATTAGCAGGAAAGTTCAACGCAGTAAAATTGTAGAAATCCGTTTCAATTTCAGGGCCATCCGAAACAGAAAAACCCATACGATTGAAAATTTCCAAAATACGAGCACGAACAATCGTTAATGGATGCATTGAACCGTGTAATACAGGATCTGTTAACGTCAAATCATCCGGAACTTGAACAGACGAATCACTATCCGCAAAAGCCTCTTGAGCCAGTGAAAACTTACCTTCAGCTAATTGCTTCAAAGCATTCAAAGCCTGACCTACATCCCGACGATTCTCTGCTGGAACATCTTTCAAGCCGTCAAATAGAGCCGCTAAGCGACCTTTTCTGCCCACAAAAGCAATTCGAAATTGCTCTAGCTCCGCTTCATTACTAATCAAAAATGATTCAACTTCTGCTTGAATCGCTTGTATCTGTTCGTTCATAAAAAATTATAAAATTTTCATCCCCAAAGTCGCTTGCCACAAAGAAGCCTTTTGAGAAAAATTTACACCTGCTGGTAAAGGAATGGTTTTTGACAAATCCGTTATATTTCCTTCATATCGTACATCGAGCGTAAAACCTAATAAATCAATACCAGCACCTGCTGTGTATGAGAAATAGGCTTGGGAAACAGCATCCTTTACGGTAGGAAATTTCTGGCGAATTGCATCTGCAATTGAACCATTCGATGTAATGCTATACGATGCAACAGGTCCTGCCAAAACATGTAGAGGTCCCAAACGATAACCCAACAATATCGGTAAATCAATACTGGAATAATTGATATCCAATTGGATACTGCCAGTACTAACCGTTTTCGGCAAGTTTATCGAACCATTTTTATATGAGACAAGAAATTCAGGTTCAACAAAAAACTTACGGCCTAAACGCATGTAAACACCCGCAACATAACCCGTCTTACCATTTAAATTTTCTACGACATAATTACCTACGCCATTGTAGGTTAATCCCTCAGTTTTAAGCTCGGCCATATTCACTCCACCCTTAATCCCCAAACGGAAAAAATTACCCGTAATCTTCTTCACCGGCATCAAAAATTGAGCGGATGCGCTTGAACGAATTAAACACAAGGAAACAAGTATGAAAATAAAACGAAAATGCAAACGCATAGATTTTTACAGTTTTGACAATGAAACAGTAAAATTATCCTTTTTCAACCGAAAAAAAAGAAAAAACCAACGAAAAGCGTATTTTTGAAGCCTAATTAAATGAACCTGTGGCTAAAGCTAAAACCTCCTTTTTCTGTCAATCTTGTGGACACCAAGCCCCCAAATGGTTAGGCAAATGTCCTTCATGTAATGAATGGAATACCTTTGTGGAAGAATTAGTGGAAATTAGCTCCCATCCTGCCGAAGTTTGGAAAACACCCACTCAAGCGCGGAGCAAACCTCAGCCCAAATTATTGCAGGATGTAGACTTCGAAAGCCTACCGAAAATTGCCTGCCAAGACCCGGAATTCAGTCGGGTACTCGGTGGTGGAATCGTCCCAGGAAGTTTGGTTTTAATCGGCGGAGAACCCGGCATCGGGAAATCAACGTTGCTTTTGCAAGTTGCCCTATCCTTGACAGATACCAAAGTCCTATATGTTACGGGGGAAGAATCGGAACAACAGATTAAATTACGCGCCGACCGACTTGAAAAAAAATCAGATAGTTTATATATCCTGACGGAAACAAATACCCAAGCCATATTCAAACATTTGGTGGATCTAGAACCCGAATTAATTATAGTCGACTCTATTCAGACCTTATTTTCTGACCAAATCGAATCAGGCCCAGGTTCCGTTTCTCAAATTCGCGAATGTGCGCTAGAACTCATGCGTTTTGCTAAAGAATCCAACACCCCCATTTTCTTGGTAGGGCATATCACCAAAGAAGGCTCCATTGCAGGACCTAAGGTGCTTGAACACTTGGTCGATACCGTTTTACAGTTCGAGGGTGACCGACACATGATCTATCGCATTCTTCGAACCACCAAGAACCGTTTCGGTAGTACGTCTGAATTAGGCATCTATGAAATGTTGGGATCTGGCTTACGTGCCGTAACAAATCCTTCGGAAATCTTATTATCCCAACGGGATGAACCGGCATCGGGTGTAGCCATCGGGACCTTGATGGAAGGCAACCGTCCCCTATTGGTTGAAATACAATCCTTAGTATCCACGACATCTTATGGAACGGCTCAGCGAACCGCCAATGGTTATGACGGGAAAAGACTAAACATGCTTTTAGCTGTTATCGAAAAGCGTGGCGGATATAAACTAAGTACGCAAGACGTTTTCTTGAATATCACAGGTGGAATACGTGTGGAAGATCCAGCCTTGGATTTGGCAACTTGTCTTTCGGTGGTCTCTTCATATGAAGATAAAATCATTGATTCATCCAAATGCTTCGCAGCGGAAGTAGGCTTAGGAGGTGAATTGAGATCTGTTACACGCATTGACCAACGTATCGCAGAGGCCGAAAAACTAGGATTCAAAGAAATTTGGATATCAAAATACAATCTGAAAGGCTTGAATTATAAACCAAAAAGCATTCAGATTAAATCGGCAGCTAGCTTAATGGATGTCATCATGAACATCTGGCGCCAAAACTAGCCTCCGGATAAGTTACCTTAACTAAGTGTAAGCCGTGCGCGGGAACCGCCCTACCGGCTTCTTGTCGGCTTTTCGATTCCAAAATTCGCTCTAAATCAGCAGCAGTCCATTTGCCCATTCCAATTTCCATCAAAGTACCTACCACCGCACGCACCATCCCGCGTAGAAAACGATTGCCTTCTATCGTAAAGATTAAATGATCCCCTTTATCCTCCCAAAAAGCACGTGTAATAGTGCATTCAAAAGTATTGACTTCGGTTTTCACTTTGGAAAAACATTGAAAATCGGTGTGAGACAAGAGTAATTGGGCAGCCTCATTCATTGCCGCAATATTCAAATCCGCTTCATACCAATACGCAAAATCACGCAAAAAAGGATCTTTATGGCGCGTAATGCGATATTCATAAATACGAGATGTCGCATCGAAACGGGCATGAAAATCATCCGCAACAGCAAATAGGACTTGCGCTGTCAATGCAGGCGAAAGCATGCGGTTCAAGCGGTAAATGAGATTAGTATCAATAACAACAGCGGTATCGAAGTGCGCGATTTGATGCGCAGCATGAACACCCGTGTCCGTCCGACCGCTTCCCGTGATCGCAATGGGCTCTGCCAATAAAAGACTTAATTTTTCCTCTAATTCCGCCTGCACACTGTGTGCATTCGGTTGGATCTGATATCCATGAAACGAGCCGCCATCATAAGCGAATTGCAGTGCATAGCGGCTCATCTTGAAATTATTTTGTTAAGGCCGTTTCCAAAGCCGTGAAATAAGAACCCGAAGCCTTCGCTAAGGAACTTACGACCTGACCATCTACCACCATATCTGTACCTTTTACTGTACCCAACTGAGTCGACTTAACGCCTAAACCAGCTAAATGTGCCTCGAATGCTGCTTGTTTAGCTGGAGATACTGATACAATCACACGTGATTGCGCCTCACCGAACCACATCGCATCTTGACGAATACCTGCATCGGATTTTACATCAAATCCCAAGCCACGTGGGAATGCTGATTCAGCTAGGGTAACTAAAACACCACCGTCTGAAACATCATGTGCCGACTGAATTAATTTACCTTCGATTAAACCTAAGATTCCTTTTTGAACCAATTGTTCAGTAGGCAAATCGAAATGCGGTGCTGGTGAAGCTTTTACCTTGCGGTAAGAATATAAAAACTCAGACGAAGCGATGTCATTAACCGACTCCCCTACTAAATAAACTAAATCTCCCTCAGCCTTGAAATCCAAGGTCATCTTGTTTTCGGGTTTCTCTAAGATACCCAGCATACCGATGGTAGGAGTTGGGAATACTGGACCTTCATCCGACGATTGATTGTAGAAACTTACGTTACCACCTGTTACCGGTGTTTCGAACGCCTCACAAGCTTTTTTCATCCCTTTGATGGCACCCACGAATTGCCAGTAAACTTCTGGAACATATGGATTACCAAAGTTAAGGCAGTTGGTAATCGCCACCGGCAAACCTCCCGAACAAACGATGTTACGCGCCGCCTCCGCAACAGCCATCGCACAACCCTCTTCTGGATCTGCATTGACGTAGCGAGAATTACAATCAACCGTAATCACAATCGATTTATCGGATCCGTGAACCTTCACAACACCTGCATCTGAAGGAGCATTTGTGTTACGATTCGCACGTCCAATCGATGAATCATATTGTTCCGCAACCCACTTCTTCGAAGCGATGTTGGGGTGATTCATCAAGAAATCGAAAGCCTTTGGCAATTCTGCCGCTGGAATATCTTGTACGGAATTAATATCAAATTTCTTGAACTCTTGGAAGTAGGCAGGCTCCTTGTATTCGCGGTGATATACCGGTGCGCCTCCGCCCAATACCAAATCATCCGCTGGAACATCAGCCACTAACACGCCATCTTGATAGAATTCCAAACGTTTGGTGTCGGTAACGGTACCAATTTGCTCGCAATTCAAATCCCATTTATCAAAAATCTTCTTCGCCTCCGCTTCACGTCCTTTTTCTACGACGATCAACATACGC
This sequence comes from Cytophagaceae bacterium, assembly GCA_947452215.1. Taxonomy (GTDB): domain Bacteria; phylum Bacteroidota; class Bacteroidia; order Cytophagales; family Spirosomataceae; genus Aquirufa. The sequence continues at coordinate 8,963 of CANGCD010000028.1, forward strand.
TCTTGTGACTCAGATAATAAAATCTCAAACGGCTTCATATTCGCCTGACGGGTAGGAACTTTCGATAGATCGATGATCATACCATGCTCGCCTTTGGCAGACATTTCAGAAGTAGAACAGATAATACCTGCCGCACCCATGTCTTGAATACCAATCACACAACCCGCTTCAATGATTTCCAATGAAGCTTCTAATAATAATTTCTCTTGAAAAGGGTCACCTACTTGTACCGCAGGTAATTTCTCAGATGATTTTGAAGTAATATCTTCCGACGCGAAACTTGCACCACCAATTCCGTCTTTCCCTGTCGCAGATCCGACAATAAATACACCATTACCTACACCATATGAAATGGCAGAGGCTTGTGTACCCACTTTTAAAATACCAGCTGAAAATGCATTTACTAACGGATTCACGTTGTAACAATCATCAAATTGCACTTCGCCGCCTACCGTAGGAATTCCAAAAGCATTACCATAATCACCAATTCCTTTAACTACTCCTTTCACCAACCATTTGGTTTTTGCCAAATCGATGTTACCAAAACGCAAAGAATTCAATTGCGCGATTGGACGAGCACCCATCGTGAAAATATCCCGGTTGATACCACCCACACCCGTCGCAGCACCTTGATACGGTTCCAAGGCTGATGGGTGATTATGTGACTCAATTTTAAATGCGCAACCTAAACCATCGCCCAAGTCCACTAGACCTGCGTTTTCTTCGCCAGCTTTAGCCAACATACGTGGAGAATCTTTTGGTAAAGTCTTCAACCAAACAATGGAGTTCTTGTAGCTACAATGTTCTGACCACATGACAGAGAAAATAGACAGCTCAGTGAAATTAGGCTTGCGACCTAAAATCTCCTGAATACGATCATATTCTTCAGGCAATAATCCCAATTTTTTGGCTGTTTCTACGGTTGGTAGGCTTTCGTTAGATTCCACGCTTATATGTTAATTAAGAAATGTTGTTGCATCGACGCAAGAAGGCACAAAGGTAATAAATTTAGTACAGAGAGCCGAAAAAATATGCGGTAAAAATCAAAAATGTCAAGAGGTGTTGTACTCTTTTAATCTCTATGCTGAAGCCTAGGATTATCAATTAACCCCAGACTTCAGTCTGGGGACTAGACGCGAGGCATCGCGTCTCTACAAACCACATTTCATAACCCTGGGCTTCAGTCTAGGGAATAGACGCGAAGTATCGCGTCTCTACAATCTAAAGTCTAAAGTCCAACGTCTAACTTCCATTTTTCATATCCCCCAATACTTCCGATCCTCTGGAACATCGACATCCCTGAATTTATCTGAGAAGTGAACGATTTCACAGAGCATTGGATTTTGGCGCCAAAATTTACCTAATCCTTGATCACCGCTCCAATGATCAAATAAAGGTCGAAGAGCTTTTGGGATTAATACGGGCGGGGAGTTTACTCCTTGAAAGGAGGCCACAATGGCACGTTCTGGGTTGGCCAACGAAGTTATGTTCTTTAAATGGGAAGACGTCAGAAAAGGCAAATCGCAAAGCAGAACCAATACATCTTTGGAAATATCGACCGCTTTAAGTCCTACAGCAAGTGACTCCCCCATTCCTTTTTCCCAGTTTTCTACTTGAACAAAATTCAAGCTCGGAAACTCCTTTTGCAAATTTTCGATAATCTGAATAGACTGATCTACTTCAGCTCCCAAGCAAACCAAAACCTCTTGGCAAACCGAAAAAGCAAGACGTATGGATCGCTCCAAAAGGCTTTGCCCCTGATAAACCAATAATTGTTTTGCTTCTCCTAAACGAGAAGATGCCCCAGCAGCTAGAATTAATCCTTCCATTTAAATCGAACTTAAATCAAATGGCAAAGTCCGCTCACGTTTTCCCGTTGCTAAAAATACTGCATTACATAATGCTGGCGCTATTGGAGGTAAACCAGGTTCGCCTACGCCACCGGGTTCATCCTGACTTGGCATGACGAAAATCGTGGACGCTGGAATCTCTCCTTGACGCAATACCGTGTATTCATGGAAATTGCTCTGATCTGTTTTTCCGTGGCTACGTGTGATTTGATTACATACGGCAGCAGAAAGACCATAAACAATGTTACTTTCCACTTGGGCTTTGATATTATCTGGATTAATCGGGAAACCACAATCAATCACCGAATACACATGCTTTATTTTGACGCCTGCATTTTGCTTTTCTACCACAATCGCATGCGCAACAATACTAGCAAACGATCGTGCAATGGAAATACCAATCGAAACGCCTTGTTTGCGTTTAGCTCGGTAATCGGAAATTTCAGCTAATTTATTCAACACCGCAACAAATTTTGGTGCATCACGCAACAGGTGTAAGCGTAAATCCAACGGATCTTTTTCTCCCTCGGCTGCTAATTCATCGATAAACGATTCCTGTGCAAAAACATTGGTAGACGCATATACCGAACGCCACCATAATACAGGCATTTGAGGATCAACCCAATTAAACGAATTACGACGTGCTGGAAAGGCATAAGGACTATCCTCTAAGTTAATTCCTTCCCCAGCCCAAGGATCCGGGTTTTTACGCATATCGGCTTTAAACACTGAAGCCATAATAGAAGCCCCATTCAAGCGATGCTCAAATGCTAACACATTCCCATCCTTATCTAAACCACCTTGCATCGCAGATATCATACCTGGACGGTAAGGGCCTTGTTGGATATCATCCTCCCGCGTCCAAATCAATTTGACAGGTGCATTGACCTGCTTGGAAAGATTAGCCGCTTGCATGACAAAGTCGGAAACCGCCTTCCGACCAAATGCTCCACCCATGAAGGTAACGTTCACTTTAATATTTTCACGCTTGACGCCTAAATAGGTCGACAAATCATTCACTAAACCATCTGGTCCTTGAATAGGTGCCCAAACTTCCACTTGATCCCCTTGAACGAACACGGTCGCATTACATGGCTCCATGGGAGCATGTGACATAAAAGGCGTTTGGTAAGTTCCCTGAACTTTATAATCTGACAATTGTAATGCTTTAGCAAAATCACCCACTTTGGCGTCTTTGTATTCGTTGCCTTCGTTTAAGGCAGCTGCTTTGGCTTGATTAAAATATTGTTCGGTAGCAGTCTCGCCAAAACCCAATGCATTCCAAGAAATTTGAAGGAGTTTTTTGGCTTTTAGGGCAGACCAATACGATTCACTGACAACAGCGATTGCTTCAGCTTTGCCACGTAATTTTTGATCAAAACCATTGGAATCCGAATAAGGACCATGGAAAAATACGCGCTCCGTTTTCAACACAAATCGAACACCTTTAACCGCCATAGCTTTTGTGGCATCGTACGATTGCACTTTACCATAAATATAGGGCGAATGAACAATGCTGGCATATAGCATCCCTGGCAATTGCACATCCATCCCAAAAATTGCGGTTCCATCCACTTTAGCAGGAACGTCAGGACGCATGGACGGTTTTCCTAATTGCGTGAACTCAGCAAAGGATTTTAATTTGGGTTTAGTGGGTACAGGTAAATGAGAGGCCTCTTCAACCAATTCGCCATAAGACAATTTAGCTTGGGTTTGCTTATTGATAACAAAGCCATCTTTGGTAGCACAATCGCTAAGGCTAACTTTCCAACGGTTCGCTGCGGCCTGTACGAGCATTTCGCGTACGGTAGCTCCGGCGGTACGTAAAGGAATCCAACGAGTTCGAACGGAAGATGATCCTCCCGACAATTGAGAACCAAAACGATCGGAACCATCCGTCATTTGAATCTCAACTTGATCCAAAGGAATATCCAATTCTTCAGCTAGTAACATCGGAAGGATTTGATACGTACCTTGGCCCATGTCCGGGCGTGGATTGAACAAGGTAACTTTTCCCGATTCGTTGATATTGATATAGGGATTAATTTGAACCCCAGCAGCATTTACTTTCTGTAATTGCTTACCTCGGCTATCGGATGAAAATCCTAGAGCAAGCACAAAGGCTGAAGTCGTACTGATGCGCAAAAAATCGCGACGCGAATTTGATGGTTTCATGTTTATGATTTTTTAGCGGTTTGAATTTTCTTAGCAGCCGAATGAATCGCTTGACGCATTCGAGTATAGGTCCCACAACGACAAATATTGCCCGCCATGGCATTGTCGATATCTTCATCAGTCGGATTTGGGTTTGAAGCGAGCAAAGCCGATGCAGCTAGAATTTGGCCAGATTGGCAATACCCACACTGAGGAACTTGCGCTTCCACCCAAGCCTCTTGGACAGGATGCGTTGCTTTTTCAGATAAACCTTCAATGGTGGTGATTTTATCTGTTGCCTTCAACGTAGAGACAGGCGTGGAACAAGAACGAATAGGTGAACCATTCAACAGTACGGTACAAGCGCCACATAAACCCATTCCACATCCGAATTTTGTACCGGTATATCCGATGACATCACGAATGACCCAAAGTAAAGGAGTATCAGAATCCACATCTACGCGATGCTTTTTCTTATTAACAGTTAACTGATAAATCGACATAGGAAAAATTTTATACAGCTAAATTTACAATAAACATTCTATTTTTGTTGTATGCTTCAACCCGAAGAAATAAAATTCATTCAGGAAAATTTACAACAAGACGCGAGTCGCATCGCGTTGTCGGCAAAAAAATATCCCAATCTGGATATCAAAAAACTGGCAGGTCAGATACAGGCAAGGCAGAAGCTATCTGAGAAAATGCCTGTTTGGAGCTCTAATGAGGCAATTTATTTCCCCCAACAAATATCCTTGGAGCAGGCATCTTCAGAAGCAACCGCCTTATTTAAAGCTACGCTCGTTCAAGGAACTTTAATTGACATCACGGGCGGCATGGGGGTAGATTCATGGGCATTCGCTCAAAAATGTATGCATGTTACCTATGTAGAACAACAAGCGGCATTAGCCCAACAAACTAAATACAATCACCAAGTATTAGGCCTCGATCATGTCACGCACATCCAAGGGGATGGATTAGGTCATTTGGACCAAGTTTATGATTGGATCTATGTGGATCCGGCTCGCAGGGACCAACAGGGAAATAAGGTAATCTTATTTAAAGACTGCCAACCGAATGTTTTGGAAATCCTTGATAAGGTCGAAACAAGTAAGATACTCATCAAAACGAGCCCTGTGTTGGATATCAGCAGGGCCATACAGGAATTAGGCGGCGTGGAGAAGGTGTATGTGGTTGCGTACCAGCAAGAAGTAAAGGAGTTGCTGTTTATCAAAACAGCTCTATCGAGTTTTGATCCCGAAATTGAGATCGTTGAATTAGCGAATTCCCCTGTTTCGCTTTACAGCGGAAGGCTTTCGGAAGAACGTGAAGCAAACATGCAAATAGCACCCGTAGGGAATTATCTTTACGAAGCACATCCTGCGCTCTTGAAAGCAGGATTTTTCAAATTGTTGCAAGGCGAACAGATTTGGCAACTGGGAAAACATACGCATTTGTATAGCTCGAATGAATACGTATGCGAATTTCCAGGAAAAAAATATTCTTATGTTGAGTCGGGGCCTGTGCAACCCAATTGGTTGAAAACGCATCTACCCGACTTGCGTGTCAACATTAGTACGAAAAATTTCCCATTGAAGGCAGATGCGCTTCGAACAAAATTAAAATTAAAAGATGGGGGCGAATACACGCTATTTGCGGTCCAAAACAGTGAAGAAAAAAATGAGTTAATCTTGAGCAAAAAGTGTCTTTAAAGATTTACCTTTGCTCGTTACATTCCAAAAATCAACGTTCCATGAAAAGATTCATTTTAGCAAGCGTCCTAATTTTTTCAAGCATTTCCATTTTCGGACAGGTGTTTACCGGCATGGATGAAATTGAAAAAGCTAAAAAAGAAGGTTTCTATACTTATATCAATTCGGAAGAAAAATACGTGATTGAATCGTGGAAGAACTATTTGAAAAAATTCGGTAAAGTAGAGGCCGGTCGTGGAGGAGCGATCAATGTTTATCAAGCCAAGATTACGGATATTGGTAAGGATGGGCTTACATTACTTTCGAAAACGAGCGAAGAGAAAAATAAGACTAAATTATTTGTTTCGATATCCACTGGACCGGATGTATACATTCAAAACGGACATGAAAAATACCGCGAAGCGAGTGATTGGTTAGAGGATTTTGTTAAAATCATTAACCTAGAGGAAGATGTTCGTACGCAAGAAAAGGCATTAAACGATTTGATTTCGACAAAAACGAAGCAACAAAAAGCAGCTGAGCGTATGATTCGTGAGTTGGACTCGAATAGACGTCAAACCGAATTATTGACTAAGCGCTTAGAAGAAACCAAAGTAGAGAAAGAGAAAATTCTTGCAAACCAAGAACAAAATAAATTGGATCAAAAAGCAAACGAAGAGGCTATTATCCAACAAGCGCTGAAATTTGAAGCTGCAAAGAAAAAAGTCAACTAACACGATGAAGAAGTATTGCTTTATCCTTTTTGTGTATTGCGCTCCCCTATTGTTTAGCAATTTTGGTATGGTTGAGTATGCTGTTTTGCATCCAAAATCCAAAACCATGCAAACGGACTCATTGGCTCAAAAGCAGAAGCAAGTTAATTTGTATGCGAAGCAGTTGAACACAAATGAAGTTAAACAAGAAGAAGAAAAGTCATCTAAGATTCAATGGGGAGACTATCTTGTCATGGGTGTTAAGGCTATCGTAGGATTTTTACTAAAGCTTTTGGCACACTTTTAATGCCGAACTTCCAACTCACTTGTCGGGTTTCCGCTTCCTTACCTTATGTTTGGAGCAAATTTGACAAAAACCTATTAGCCAAATTAGCCCCCCCATTTCCGATTGCTCGAATCATTCAATTCGATGGTTGTCAAGTTAACGACCAAGTCTGTATTGAATTGGATTTCTTGCTCTACAAGACACGATGGAATTCGGTCATTAGCGCCTATCAAGCAGATGCTACATCCTATGTATTTGTAGATGAAGGGACTCGAGTTCCCTTTGGAATTAAGGTATGGCGACATGAGCATCGCATTGAATCAATTTCAGAAAACGAAAGTGCTGTGATTGATAAAATTCATTTTCAAACGAATTACAAACTTTTAGATTGGTTATTATTTCCTTTAATTTGGGGAATGATAGCTTATCGCTTTCCTTTATATAAGAAATACCTGCATCAACCTGATTAATATGAAACTCAGTTTAACTCAAAAAATCATCATTGGATTTGTCTTAGGACTTGTTTTAGGTGAATATTTATTCCTTACCCTTTCGCCAGAAGTAAGCCATGACATTGCGAGTAAAGTTCAAGTAATCTCCAAGATTTTCTTGCGCTTGATCAAAATGATTGTTGGGCCCTTGGTCTTCTGTACACTTGTGGTGGGTATCGCCAAATTGGGTGATTTTAAGGCGGTAGGACGCATCGGAATTAAAACCATTGGATACTTCTATTTCGCAACGATTCTATCATTGGTTACAGGATTGGTTGTTGTGAATGTAACGCAGCCCGGCAGTTTACAGAGTTGGCCAAAACCGAGTGCTGGAACTGAAACAGGTATAGATGCAAGTAAGACGAAGAGTTTAGAAGAATTCATCTTACACATTTTCCCAGATAGCTTCTTTAAGGCATTAGCGGAAAATGAAATCCTCCAAATTGTTATCTTTTCTCTATTCTTCGGTGTGGCTTTAGGCTCTATTGGCGAAACAGGTAAACGCCTTATCCATGTCATTGAAAACTTGGCTGAAGTCGTTTTCAAAATGGTGAACTATGTCATGGAGGTGGCGCCCTATGCGGTATTTGCGGCGATGACGACGGTGGTGGCCAACAAAGGTTTGAGCATTTTGATAAGCTATGGATACTTAATGATTTGTTTCATGGGTGGTTTGTTGTTCTTCACGACCATTGTATTATGGATCATAGCAGCGGTGAATGGAATCAACTACTGGAAGCTGATCAAAGAGTTAAAAGAAGCTTTGCTTATCTCCTTTTCCACAGCGAGTTCTGAAGCTTCCTTTCCACAAACCATTGCGGCTCTGGAGAAATTCGGATGTAGTCGGCGAATAGTAGGATTTGTTTTGCCCTTGGGATATAGTTTCAACTTGGACGGCTCAATGTTGTATATGACCTTTGCGACGGGATTCATTGCGCAAGCCTATGGTGTTCATTTGAGTTTGGAACAACAAATCACGATGTTATTAACCTTGATGATTACGTCTAAAGGAATCGCTGGTGTTCCGCGCGCATCACTTGTGATCATTGCAGGAACGTTAACCATGTTTAATCTACCCGCGGAAGGAATAGCATTATTGCTAGGCGTTGACCCTTTCTTAGACATGGGCAGAACGGTAACTTCCGTAGCAGGAAATGGCGTTGCGACATGTGTCGTATCGAAGTGGGAAGGAGAATTTACCCCTACTACTTAATATCAAAGGTCAAATGAACCGCTTTTCTAGCGGGAAAGATTGATGCAATAAAGGTGATGACAATAACCGCCAAGGCTGTCCAAATGAAATCCATGAGATTCATTTGGATGGGATAGGCATCAATCAGCGCATTCGGAATACCCAATGGAACAATCCCAAATTGTTGTTGGGCCCATGCCAATACAAATCCGAGCAGCATTCCGACGAGCGCACCTGAAAAACTAATCAACAAGCCAAGGTATAGAAAACAACGCAAGAGTTGCTTAGGCGTGATGCCTAGTGCCATGAGGGCCCGCAAATCTTTGCGTTTCTCGATTACCAACAAAGAAAGCGAATAAAATAAGGTAAATGATGCAATTCCCATGACAAAGGCCATGATGAGAAAGACGAATAGTTTTTCAATTTTGATGGCCTTTAATAAGAGTGCATGTTGCTCATCACGCGTTTGAATGAGAAAACCTTGACCAAGTAGCTTGACCAATTCCGCTTTAATTTGTTGGTCATCAGCCTCATCATCCAATATTAATTCATAGGAAGAACGCATCCCCTGCTTTCCCATCAATCCTTCCATCCAGGAAAGGGGAACAATCACCGTTTGATTGTCGAAATTTTGTTCAACTTCGAGGACAGCTGATGGAAAAAACACTTGGCTTCGGATTGTATTTTCATCAATGGAAAAACGACGAAGGCGATCATGATCGGGGTACCAGGCCTGAATCGGTTCAACAGTATTTTCGAAACTCATGCCCATGTTAAGAAAAACACCGATGCCAACAAAGGCAAAGGCTTGGGTTGAATCTCCGAGGAAGTAATCTCCTTCAACCACCTGCTTTTTTAATCGATTAGCAGCAAGGAAGGATTCATCGACCCCTTTAAATCGAACGACCAATTGCTTTTGATTGAAACGAATCAGTCCTTGATCTTCCAATACGGGGTTTACGAAAGTAATCCCGGGAATGGATTGAACGGCTTTAACTTGTTTAGGACTTAATTGAAATGCTTGTTGTTCGGAAGCTAAAATCCGTAAATCGGGATCAAAGGTTTTAAACAAACCTTTTTGAAAATCCTCTAGACCATTAAAAACGGATAGGATTAGGATAAGCGCCATGACCTCCACTCCCACACTTATCATGGAAATGCGGGAAATCAGGGAGATAAAACTCGCCTTACTTTTTGAAAAAAAATACCTTTTTGCAATAAATAAGGATAGGTTCACGGGAAATGCTAATTATAATTCTTCAGATGGAATTCCGTCAGACGGAGGAATCACCAAACCTTCGAACAAGGCTTCAATTTTCGCGGCATAAGCTGCCGTATCATCCAAATAAAACCCTAAATGTGGGATAATACGCGCTTGTTTGCGAATTCGATTTGCTAAGGCATTACGGATAGCTTTATTCTTTTCGCTTAGCGAATCCATGATTTGATTGACATTATCGGCCAATAAGAAACTCAGATACACACGCGCAACCGACAAATCGGGGCTAACTTTTACATCGGTCACCGTCACCATGGCATTGCCAAACAACTCCCTAAATTCTTTTTGAAAGATATCGCTCAAATCCTTCTGAATTTGTCTCCCAAACTTTTGTTGACGTTTACTTTCCATAATTGCTCCGATGCTTTTCTACTCAAAAATCTCACAAATTTCACAATAATAATTGGAATCACCGTAATTTAGCGAA
>CANGCD010000029.1 GCA_947452215.1 Cytophagaceae bacterium
CAATTTAGCCTTATATTTATGTTCGGATGAAGCATCCTTTATAACAGGTTGTGATTATCCGATTGACGGAGGATTCATTTATTTAAACAACTAAAACCTATGAAAACTAAAATTTTAAGCATTATTGTTCTGATTAGTTTGAGCTTAAGCTCATTTAAAACTGCCGAAAATCCAACGCGCATTGTATTTTTTGGCGATTCCATTACCCAAGCCGGTGTAGGAAAGACAGGCTACATAACCAAAATGGCCGAAATGCTTGGGACATTAGGACTAGCTAGTAAATATGAGTTAATCGGTGCCGGAATCGGAGGAAACAAAATCTATGACTTATATCTACGCTATGAAGAAGATGTTATCGCTAAGAAACCCAACATCGTGATTATCTACGTAGGAATTAATGACGTTTGGCATAAGACAAGTTCACGAACAGGTACGGATGCCGACAAGTTTGAAAGGTTCTATAATGCTTTAATCAAACGACTGCAAATAGCTAATATTCAAGTAGTTATATGTACGCCAACGGTAATTGGCGAGAAGTATGATGCCACCAATGAGAACGATGGCGACTTAAATGCCTACTCGAACATCATTCGTAAAATTGCTAGCGACAATCAATGCAAATTGATCGACTTACGTAAAGCATTTTTGACTTATGAGGAGAAAAATAACATTGAAAATAAAGCATCAGGGATTTTAACCTCAGATCGCGTACACTTAACAGAAGCTGGAAATCAATTTTTAGCGGAAACAATGTGGGAAACCATTAAAACTTTATAGTCGATGCAATTAGTTAGATTAGGAGCTTTTGAACAAGAAAAACCGGCAATATTAATCGATGGTCGATATTGGGATGTTTCAGAACACATTATTGATTACAACGAAGCATTTTTTGCTGCAGATGGTTTGGGAAAATTAGCCCATATCCTTGATACAAAAGATTTATTTGAAATCAAAAACCCTTCACGCATTGGCTCATGTGTAGCTCGTCCATCAAAAATCATTTGTGTGGGTCTTAACTATGCAGATCATGCACGCGAGACAGGTGCAGAAATCCCACAAGAACCCATTTTATTCTTTAAAAGCACAACTGCACTTTGTGGTCCATTTGACGATGTTATCATTCCCAAAGGTTCTATAAAAACCGATTGGGAGGTTGAATTGGCTATTGTCATAGGCAAAAAAGCACAATATGTTACAGAAGCTGACGCCTATGATTATATAGCAGGTTATTGCTTACACAATGATTATTCAGAACGTGAATATCAGTTGGAACGAGGCGGTAATTGGTCCAAAGGAAAAGGATGCGACACCTTCGCACCTTTAGGTCCCGTGTTAGTCACAAAGGATGAAATTACGGATGTGCATAATCTTTCAATGTGGTTAGATGTAAATGGGAAACGATTCCAAACCTCGAATACCGATCAATTGATATTCAACGTACCCCAAGTTGTTTCGTATATTTCCCAATTTATGACATTATTGCCAGGCGATGTTATATCAACTGGAACACCGCATGGTGTTGGCTTAGGTTTTAAACCTCCCATTTATTTGAAAGCAGGTGATGTTGTTACGTTAGGAATGGATGGATTAGGAGAACAAAAGCAAACGGCTGTAGCTTATACAAAATGATTGATTCGCATCAACACTTCTGGAATTACGATGCCGAACGTGATACATGGATAACAGCTGAAATGGCAGCTATCCAAAAAGACTTTTATCCAGATGCATCCTATTTCAACGCAAACGAAATAAATGCCTGCGTTGCTGTCCAAGCATCATCCTCGGAAGAAGAGACTTTATTTTTATTGGCTTTAGCTGAACAGTCGGACTTTATACAAGGCGTGGTGGGATGGGTAGATCTCCAACAAGCGAACATAGAAGACAGATTAGCTTATTTTTCACAGTTTGAAACATTGAAGGGATTCCGGCATATTGTTCAAGGAGAGAAAGACCCGGAATTTTTAAAGGGTAAAGCGTTTAAAAAAGGTGTTCAAGCCCTCGATGCATTTGACTATACCTATGATTTGCTCATTCTGCCACATCAATTACAAGCAGGAATCGAATTTTGTCAAAGTCTTGAACAAAAAATTGTCTTAGACCATTTAGCTAAACCACCCATCAAATCAGGTGATATAGGCGAATGGAAACGTCAAATCAAGGCATTCAAAGAATTAACCCATGTTTCGGCTAAACTATCAGGCTTACTTACGGAAGCGGATTGGAAAACCTGGACGTCTACACAAATTTCTGAAGTTATTGAAGTAGCTTTAGACGTATTCGGAGCAGACCGATTAATGTTTGGGACAGATTATCCTGTCGTTAAAGTGGCAGGTGAATTAGCGCAATGGATAGATGTGTATAAATCTAGCATTAGCTCATTAAGTTCAAATGAACAGGCAAAAATCAACGAACAAAATTGTAAAAACTTCTACGCATTAGACTAATATGAATCTAGGACTAAAAGAAAAAGTAATTATTGTCACAGGCGGTGCCAAAGGAATTGGTGCAGGAATTAGTCAAGCTTTAGGCCTCGAATCAGCCATGGTAGCCATCATTGGGCGAAATGAAGCCGACAATCAAGCTTGTATAGATCTTATTCAAGCAACAGGAGGGCAAGCTTTTTCCTTTGTTGCGGAATTGACAAAGCCGGAAGAATGTACACGCGTCGTTCAAGAAATCGTAAATACATTCGGTAGAATTGATGGTTTGGTAAATAATGCTGGAGTTAATGATGGTGTAGGACTAGCCAATGGAACTTATGATAAATTCATGCAGTCCTTACATGCCAATTTGGTTCATTATTATTTATTGGCACAAGCCTGCCTTCCTTATTTAATCAAGTCCAAAGGTGCAATTGTCAATATTGGCTCCAAAACAGCCGAGACGGGTCAAGGGGGTACCTCAGCTTACGCTGCTGCCAATGGCGGTCGGAACGCGCTTACTAGGGAATGGGCAGTCGAATTACTTCCCCATAACATTCGTGTAAACGCCGTAATCGTAGCCGAATGCTTTACTCCACTTTATGAAAGGTGGATTCAAACGCTTGAAAATCCCAAGGAAAAACTGGCTGAAATAGAATCAAAAATACCTTTAGGGCAACGAATGACTACTGCCGACGAGATAGGAGCCATGGTGGCCTTTTTATTATCACCCAAATCGAGTCATACCACCGGCCAATTAATTCATGTCGATGGCGGATATGTTCATTTAGATAGAGCATTATGATAAACTTCACAAACATAGAAAGTCCAGGACTACTTGTTAATCCGGAACTTGTCCATAAAAACATCCAATGGGTACTTAATCAAGTCGATAATAATCCTGCTCGCTTACGTCCCCACATTAAGACACACAAAACCCGAGAGGTCAATCAATTATTGCTAGCTTCGGGAATAACCAAATTCAAAGCTGCGACAATTGCAGAGGCTGAGCTTCTTGCGTTAGACGAGGCGCCAGATGTACTGTTATCCATGCAACCCACGGGTACCACATTGAAACGCTTTATTGAACTGACGAAAAAATATACCAAAACATCATTTGGATGTTTATTAGATGATACCCAAGCCGCACATGCCTTAAATGCTGTTTCTTCTAACCAGCGGGTATATATTGACCTTAACATGGGTATGAATCGGACAGGAATTAGACCTGAAAAATCCATACCATTAATCAACCTAATTATTCAATTACCTAATTTACAATTAGCTGGATTACACGCGTATGATGGCCATATTCGGGATCTTGATTTAGAAGACCGAAAGAGGCATGTTGAACAAGACTTTCAATCATTTTATGCTCTACTACCTCAATTAAGTCTAGATTTAGAACTGGTAGTGGGGGGAACACCTAGTTTTCTCATTCATCATACAAATCCGAATTATGTGTGTAGCCCGGGTACCTTTGTATTCTTTGATACAGGATATGCCAAATTATACCCTGAAAACAGTCTACAATTAGCTGTCCAAGTGATAGGTCGGGTTATTTCAATTCCTACGAATCATACAATTTCAATTGACGTAGGACATAAATCAGTAGCCCCCGAAAATGGAATCGATAATCGACTACAATTCATTGATCATCCCGAATGGAAATTACTCAGTCAAAGTGAAGAACATGGAATCGTAGAAGTAGGAGATAGTTCAGCATTTCAAATAGGTGATGTCATTCGCATGCTACCTTATCACATTTGCCCTACAGTTGCCTTACATCAATATTTACAAATTGGCGATGGAAGCGTTTGGAAGGTACTCGCCAGAGATCGTAAACTAACAATATAAATGTTTATCGTTGACGCACATCTCGATTTAAGTATGAATGCCCTCGAATGGAATCGCGATTTGCGATCGTCTATTCAAGACATTAACGCACGAGAACAACATTTAACGGATAAGCCCGACCGCGGTCTTGCAACTGTTTCTTTAGATGAATTACGAAAAGGGAACATTGGATTAGTCGTTGCAACACAAATTGCGCGTTATGTTGCCAAAGATAATCATCTTCCTGGTTGGCATTCACCCGAACAAGCTTGGGCACAAACCCAAGGGCAATTAGCTTATTACAAAACCTTAGAAAAAAGTGGAGATTTACGACCTATTCGAAATTTACCTGAACTTTATGCGCATCTAGCTATTTGGCCGGAAGATCAAAAAACCATTGGATATATCTTGAGTCTTGAAGGTGCAGATTCTATCGTTTCGTTAGAATATTTAGAAATGGCTCATGAATTGGGTCTGAGAGCTTTAGGGCCAGCCCATTACGGTCCAGGTCGATATGCGCAAGGGACAAACGCAACGGGGGGACTTGGTCCCAATGGCAAAGAATTATTGCATAAAATGGAGGATCTAAACATCATTTTAGATGCCACACACTTATGTGATGATAGTTTTGCTGAAGCCATGGAACATTTTAATGGCCATGTGTGGGCAAGTCATCATAATTGCCGAGCTCTTGTTAATCACAACCGTCAATTCTCAGACGATCAATTTAAAATGCTTATCGAACGAGGTGCGGTTATTGGCCTGCCCATGGACGCATGGATGATGGTACCCAACTGGGAGCGAGGAAAATCTACACCCCAATCCATGGGAGTAACATTAAATACCATGATTGACCACCTCACACATATTTGTGAATTAGCTGGCAACACCAATCACGTAGGATTAGGAACTGATTTAGATGGGGGATTTGGTAAGGAACAATGTCCGTCCGATATAGAAACGATTGCCGACTTACAAAAAATACCAGAATTACTACTTAATCGCGGATTTACTTCTGATGATGTCAAGAAGATTTGCCACCAAAACTGGTTGAATTTCCTTGAAAAAGCTTGGGCTTAATGTTTAGGTGCGGGACTTACTGACGTCCAACCACCATCAATCACAAGTGTTTGTCCTGTAATATGTTTGGCTTGATCCGATAAAAAGAAGAGGGTAGAGGACGCAATATCATCCACATCGGCAGCCTTGCCTAAGGGCGTAATTTCAGCCCAATCCGATTGATACTCCTTATTTTGTGATGTTCGTTCGGTAATGGTTGCACCTGGAGAAATGGAATTAATCCGAATCTGATAAGGTGACAGGTCAATTACTAAATTCTGGACCAACTGATTTAATGCTGCCTTGGTCATTCCATAGGCAGCTAAGTCTGGGTGTGCTTGATGTCCTGTCACAGAAGACATGACAACGATCGAACCAGGTAATTTACGGTCTTTGAAAAACCGTCCCACTAATTGAATCAAAAAAAAGGTACCTGAAAGATTAACTCGGAGAATTTGATCCATTGATTCTGGAGAATAATTCCAAAAATCTCCAAAAGTGGTTATTCCCGCATTACAAACGAGACCAGCCAAGTCATGTGGCATGGTCTCCAATACTTTTCCTAATTCCGAACGAAATTCTGACGAGGCAGCATCTGAATGTATACACAAAAACTGATTAAAACCTAAGTCACGTAAGGTTTTAGTCGCTTGATTAAGAACACCTAAGTCAATTTCATTCCATATCACGAAGTGCCCTTGGCCCAACAATTGTTTGACCACTTCAAAACCAATTCCTTGGCCGGCACCTGTAATGACGTAAGCTTTCATTAATGCGAATCTCTTGTTACAATCGAACCAGAACCTCCTTTTAAGAAATCAAAATCGGCGCCTTGATCCGCTTGTTCCACATGGTCAATAAATAAACCGACATAACCTCGCGGCATCGAGGGAGGCGTGAAGGGTTGTGCTATTTTTCGAGCAGCCAATTCTTCCTCACTTACTTCCCAATTGATCGAACGATTTTCCACATCCAAAGCAATATAATCTCCATTCTGAACCCAATTCAAAGGCCCACCTGCCGCAGACTCAGGCGATATATGTAAGACAACTGTTCCAAATCCTGTACCACTCATGCGACCGTCTGAAATACGAACCATATCTTTAACGCCCTTCTCAAGCAGTTTCTTCGGAATTCCCATATTTCCAACTTCGGCCATACCCGGATATCCTTTAGGACCTACATTTTTCAATACCATCACGGAGTTTTCATCAATATCCAATTCAGGTGAATCAATACGCGCATGATAATCTTCAATATTTTCAAATACAACCGCCTTTCCTCGATGCTTGAATAAAGCAGGTGATGCAGCTGAAGGCTTCAATACAGCCCCTTGAGGCGCTAAATTACCTCTAACAACCGCTATACCGGAATCAGGTTTAAACGGTTCTTCAAACGTGGATATAATGGTAGAATCATAAATGGGAGTGTCCGTAATATTCTCACCAACCGTTTTTCCGTTAACCGTGATACTTGACGTGTGCAAATGTTCTTTCATTTGATTCATCAAAGCAGGTAAACCACCAGCATAATATAAGTCTTCCATGAAATGAGCTCCAGAAGGCTGAATATTTGCTAATAATGGAATATTCAAAGAGAACTTATCAAAATCATCTAAATGCAAATCAACTCCAATTCGCCCTGCAATCGCTAATAAGTGTATAACAAAATTAGTTGACCCACCCGTTGCCGCATTCACCCGAATCGCGTTTTCGAAAGCTTGTCGGGTCAATACCTGCGACATCTTCAAATCTTCATTAACCATTTCCACAATACGCCGGCCCGAATGTTGTGCCAAAACCTTTCTCCGCACATCGGCTGCCGGAATTGCAGCATTTTGGGGTAAACTCAAACCTAAAGCCTCAACCATGGTTGCCATCGTTGATGCTGTTCCCATCACGGCACAATGTCCAGGCGTACGCGCCATGCAAGCCTCTGCTTCAATAAATTCCTTTTGTGAAAGTTCACCCAACTTATACGCTTCAGCAAAACGCCATACGTCCGATGTTCCAATTTCCTTTCCTTTAAACTTTCCCTTCATCATCGGACCTCCCGAAATAACCAAGGTTGGTAAATCTACACTACAAGCTCCCATAACCAGGGAAGGAGTCGTCTTATCACAACCACACATCAAAACCACACCGTCAATCGGATTAGCACGTATCGATTCCTCGACATCCATACTTGCCAAATTGCGATACAACATAGCAGTAGGCTTAATCAAGGTTTCTCCCAATGACATCACAGGGAATTCCACCGGAAATCCTCCTGCTTCAATAATTCCTTTTTTAACAAATTCAGCTAATTCACGAAAATGCGCATTGCAAGGTGTTAATTCAGACCATGTGTTACAAATCCCGATAACCGGTTTTCCCTGAAAATAATCATCAGGAATACCTTGGTTTTTCATCCATGCACGGTAAATAAATCCATCCTTGCCAGTTTTTCCAAACCATTGTTGGGAGCGTAAATTTGGTTTCATACGTTTTTATAGGTCTAATGTTTTCTTTAATACAAAGCTTTGGTCTTTACCAAACTGATAATAACAAACTCGATTACCCGATTCTACATCCGCATACGGGTCATTCGCAAACTTAAATTGCCGAGCTATGGTCGACTTCTCCAAATACAAAGAATCCTCTCCAATGTATCCAAAGGCCTGACTACCTTTCAAGGTAGGAAAATTTATTCGATTGAGGTGTCCTGCTTGCATCGTTAAAGCAAAAATTTCAGCACGTTTACTTGGCCTAAACCCTAAAACCCAACATTCCGGTTTATCATCACCATTTAAATCTGCCAATATTAACTGTTGAACCTCAATTCGTTTAGCCTCATATTTTCCAACAAGTCGATTACTTTTAGTTATTAAAACGATACCTTGTTCGACACGTGCTTCATAATCTTCAAACAAGGCACTCATGGGCGCTGACCGAATGACTGCTTGTGAATCTTTCACAGCTACAGGTAGCAAAGAATCCGAATGTTCCAGCATTGCAACTTGATCTTGAAATGAAACCTGAACATGTTCATCGTCCCAATCTTGAACATAAACAAGCAGGCCAGTTAACGTGGTTATTAACAAAAGAAAAATAGAAGCCTTAATGAGACGCATGAACAACACCTTCAATAATTTCGATTGCTTTACGTAATTGCACTTCCGGGCATGCAAAATTCAATCGAACAAAATCACCGCCTAAAAATTGATCACCACGTAATACATGTAGACCTGCATCGAATAAACGCTTTTGAAAATCTCCATGTAGTTTAGAATCAAACCCAATCCATGCTAAATACGTAGCCTCCAAAGGAAGCATCGAAATTCCTGGCAATTGATTCATACGATTTAATAATAATGCATGATTACTTCGCAAATAGGGTAGAAGCGAATCCATCCAATCGGACGACATGGCATAAGTAGCCAACATAACTTCAATGCTGTGGCGGGAAAGCATTGGGAAAAAACCAAAAGTCTTCTTTTGAAATGCTAAACGTGTAGCAGCATCGGGAATAATCGCAACTGCGCCACCTAATCCTGCGGTGTTATATGCCTTGGAAGTGGCAAAAAACGATATTTCACTTTGAATACATGTATGTTTAACTTCAGGGTCAATGATCAAATCGGCATGAATTTCATCTGAGATAATCGTACAGTCATATTGTTTACAAAGAACCTTGATGCGATGGATCTCTTCAGCACTAAAGACTGTACCTCCAGGATTATGTGGATTACAAAATAAAAACACTTTGGGACCTTTTTTTAACGCATTTTCGAAAGCGACAAAATCAAAGGTCCAACGACCCGATTCCTCGATCATAGGAAAAGTATGCAAGGGATGACCTAGCCAACCTGCCACTAAATGAAAAGGGTGATAAACGGGTACAGCCGTTAAAATTCCATCCTCAGGTGAAGAAAATGCAGCACAAGCGGCTGTAATACCGGGTACAATTCCGGGAATCCAAACTTGCCATGCTAAATCTGTATCCCAAGCATAATCCTCCTTGATTTTCTGCTGAGCAGCAATTTGCAACGATTCAGGAACAATGGAATAACCTAATATTTTATGATTTGTAATCTGATCAATGGCAGCGAGAATTTCATCCGCAATAGGAAAATCCATATCAGCTACAGGCATCGGTAACATATCCTTGTCGGCATAGTTTACATTATCCCACTTGAAACTAAAAGTATTTTTCCGGTCAATGACCTGATTAAAGTCGTATTTTTTCATTCTTTAAAAATAGGCCTAAAAACACAAATTCCAATGAACTTCGGATGTGATTTTAAGTAAGCTTCTAATGATTCTTTTGATAAAACTACTTGTTTTTTATCCTGCGAAGCATGCAATAAGCGGATGACATTCCTCTCGCTAACAAGCATTCCAGTATGTAAAAAGTCTAAATGCGGATTTTTTGTAACGAAGGCCACTAAATCGCCCGATTGTACCAAAGACAGTAACGAGGGCAAATCAGCAACGGCTGTAAATTGAAATGCACGTTTTGCTAACTTTTGTTCTCGGTTTGCTAACAGATTAAAATCAATAGACTGATTTGAATTCTTTTTAAGGTAGGTTGTTAAAAAACTAAAATCTTTGATCTGAGTTGTTGAATGCTTTGGATCGATGATTAACGGGAAACCCAACGAATGCATCGCATCTGAAAAATAATGAAAGCGCTTTTCGTATTGAACGGAATCTCCCGCATATCGAACATGTTTCAATGCTTTCAGATAAAGAGAATCTACCCCATTTGAATATGTAATAGCTAAACTATTTTCCAAAAAGGTCACACAATCGAAAGCATCTAAAGAGGTGATTAACGCTTCAGGATTCCCTACAGATAACATATTGGCCCGATAGGGCTTACCTAAAAAACGCTTTCCAATATCGACCAGTGATGGGTTTTGAGCGAATGAAGATGAAAAACAAAACAATAAACCGAAAAGGACTATTTTTCTTTGATCCATAATACGCTAACAGCACCCATCAAGAAAAATACACCGGCCATAACAATTGCATAAATGGCTTCACCACCATACA
Organism: Cytophagaceae bacterium; assembly: GCA_947452215.1. Taxonomy (GTDB): domain Bacteria; phylum Bacteroidota; class Bacteroidia; order Cytophagales; family Spirosomataceae; genus Aquirufa. The sequence continues at coordinate 10,352 of CANGCD010000029.1, forward strand.
AATATTTCACGATCGACCCACCTATAATTCCATTGACAATTTGCGGTATTGTGATGAAAAAATTAAAAATCCCCATATATACACCCATTTTCGCTAGCGGAATGGAACCTGCCAAAATCGCATAAGGCATCGCTAAAATACTTGCCCAAGCCATACCGACGCCAACCATGCTAAAAATCAACATCGTAGGATCTGAGATAAAATAAATAGAAATTAATCCCAATCCACCCGCTACAAGCGAAAAAGCATGTGTTGCCTTATTGCCGATTCTTCGTGCAATTTGAGGTAAAAAAGCAGCATAGATCGCAGATACACCACTGTAAACACCAAAAATAATACCCACCCAATTGGCTGCATCTTGAAATGTACTTGAACTATGATCTTCTGCTGCAACACCATACACATGGTGCGCGATTGCAGGTGTAGAAAATACCCACATAGAAAAGAGACCAAACCAAGAGAAAAACTGAACCAAACCTAGTTGACGCATCGTATTTGGCATTTCTTTGATGTAACGAAATACCGAAATCAACGTATCGTCCCTTCCCTCTTCTTGAAAACCCATTGCTTCTCTTTCCGACGGAGAATATTCTTTCGTTGTCAAAATTGTCCAAAGAATCGCAATTAAGAATACTGTTCCTCCCACGTAAAATGAATAAACTACATTGTCCGGAATTTGACCCGGAGCAGCATCTTTTGCTATACCTGCCCATTCGCCGAAAATATAAGGTAACCATGAGCCCACAACAGCTCCAATTCCAATCAAAAATGTTTGAACAGAAAACCCCAAGGTACTTTGTTCATCCGGTAAATTATCTGCCACTAAAGCACGAAAAGGTTCCATGGAAACATTAAATGATGCATCCATCATCATCAAAATTCCAGCTCCAACAATCATCGGGGGTAAAAAACTCGCTAATGCACCTGCATGTGGAAAAAAGAATAGAGCAGATGCCGCTAAAATGGCTCCACTTAAGAAGAATGGTTTCCGACGCCCTAAAATATTCCAAGTACGATCTGAGTAAAATCCGATGATAGGTTGGATAATCATGCCCGTCAGTGGGGCGGCCAACCAAAACCATGACAATTGCTCAACATCCGCACCGAAACTTTGTAGAATACGAGATGCATTTCCATTCTGCAAGGCAAAGCCGAATTGAATTCCTAAGAATCCAACACTCATGTTGATGATTTGGGTAATGGATAATTTAGGTTTTGTAAAGCTTTTCATGGTTTAGAGTTTAATAAATAACGCACTATTAGAAGGAATAAATACAGTATTTCCTTTTACTGTAGGCTTTTCTGAAACGACAGGTGGGATATAAGCATGCTGAATTTGTAGATCAACATTTTTCACGCCCATCATTTTCTTGGCTAAATCTGGAATAACAACATTGATTAATTGTCCTTGTTGGGCATCAAAATTACAAATGACCAACAAACGTTCTTTATCTGTATAGCGTAAAAATGAATAAACCTTTTTACCAGGATAGTTTTCGTTTTGCGCGTATTGCAAATCAAAAAATGCTCCTTGGGTAATAGGTGCCGACGAGGAAACTCGTTTAAACAGATCTTGGTAAAAAGCATCAATTTTCTTTTCATCAGAGGTCAGAGACCCTCCATCGAATTTGCCGCCATTCATCCATCGCTGATGCGTTTCTACACGCCAAAAGTCAAACATGGAACTACGATCATCTGCTTCATTATAACCTTCAATCTCATTGGCCTTTTCACCAAATTCCTGTCCCATATAAACCATCAAAGGTCCATCATGTAAAGCAGCCGTTATGACCATGCCGGGAATCGTCGACCAGAAATTATTCGCCGCAAATGCAGGCGTATTCAATCGGTGCTCATCGTGATTCTCCAGGAAACGTAACATGTGATTCGCAAAATCTCCAGATTCATGCTGCCAAACGCGCGTAATATCCGCACAATCTGCTTCCGGTTTTTGTTGCATCAGTCGGCGAACACCATCATATAGTCCCACTTTATCGTATAAATAATCAAAACCTCCTTTGAAAATATAATCCCGATATCGATCCGGTTGGTAGATTTCCGCAATGAAAATAATCTTAGGATTCTGTTTTTTGATTTTTCCTATGGCATAAGTCCAAAATTCAACTGGCACCATTTCAGCCATATCACAACGAAATCCATCCACTCCTAATTCAGTCCAATAGGAGAGAACTTCATGCATCTTAATCCAAGTATTTGGAATGGGATCAAAATGTGATTGATTGCCATGCTGGTAATCGACTCCATAATTTAATTTAATGGTTTCAAACCAATCATTTATCGAAGGCTGGGGTGAAAACACATTATTTCCACTGACTTTCGCAGGTATTTCCGTGTAGGGTATTGTTACAGGAACAGGAGGATGTACACCTACCGGTACTGTAAATTGCGTACCAGGTAAATAATAAAAATTGTTATTGGCGTCAAAGGCCACTTGCTTATTGTCATGAATTCCAAAATCAACAACTCCTTTAGGTTTCTGATCGGAGGCATATTGTCTGGCCAAATGATTGGGAACAAAATCAATAATTAATTGAAGGCCATTGGCATGAATGCGCTTTAACATAGCTTTAAATTCATCCATGCGTTTAGCAGGATCATCCGCTAAAAAGGGATTCACATCATAATAGTCCTTAATGGCAAATGGCGAGCCAGCCCGCCCCTTAACAACGGATGGATGATCTAAAGGCGAACCAAAAGCCGTAAAGTCTTCCATTGTCGCATGTTCAATCAAACCAGTAGCATATAAATGCGTAATTCCCTTAGCATGTAATGCTTGAAGGGCAACATCTGAAACATCTTTAAATTTTGTTACTCCGTTTGATTTATAGGAACCATTACGCACTAATTCGGTCTGTTTATTTCCCCAGAGGTGAAACATCATTTGGTAAACAACGAATTTTTCGGAGGTAGCTTTCACTGACATAGGCGTTTGAGAGTACAAAGGCGACGTAACACAAAGAAGTGTTAAGACATAAAATACAAAATTGGATAATTTGCGCATATATTAAAATAAACACCATAGCACAGCAAAAAAGGCTTTCTTGGCATGTGTAAATGTAATAATTTTGATACTTCAATTTTAATTTAAAAGCTAAATTTTAATACAAATGATTTACAAGGCATGCCTCTTTGATCTTGACGGAGTACTCGTTGATACTGCTATATACCACTTTCAAGCTTGGAAAAATTTGGGGAAACAATTTGGCTATGAATTAACCGAAGAACAAAACGAACAACTTAAAGGTGTTTCACGAGTAGAATCGTTGAACAAAATCTTGGATTGGGCGAACTACTCCGCTTCACAGGAAGAAAAAAACGCTTGGCTTGTTGAGAAGAATGAAGACTATTTGCGATTGATCTCCAATATGAATCCGTCAGAAATTCTGCCTGGTGTTATAGCGTTTCTAGAGCAGATTAAAGCTTTAGGTTATAAAATTGCATTAGGCTCTGCTAGTAAAAATGCCGAAATCATTTTGCAAAAAACAGGTTTAATGCCTTGGTTTGATTTAGTAATTGACGGCAATAAAGTAAGCAAAAGCAAACCCGACCCAGAAGTATTCATAAAAGGAGCAGAAGGTTTAGGAATAGCGCCTGAAGCTTGTATCGTTTTTGAAGATGCACAAGCAGGAGTTGAGGCAGCTAAGGCAGGAAACATGAAAGCAATCGGAATAGGAGAGTCTGAAACCCTATTTTTGGCAGATAAAATCATTCCAAATTTCATAGGAGTAAAAGCAGCTGAATTATTACAATTTTAAGAAACAGCGTAGCACAGAAATTATAAAAAGATTCAAAAGTCTATTTTTGTAATTGACTCAATCTATTACCTAATAGCCCCATGAAACAATACTTAAAATTAGACGAATGGAAAATCATCGAAGATCAATTCCATCCTGAATTTAATGAAATCACCGAATCCATTTTCTCCTTAGGAAATGGCCGCATGGGGCAAAGAGGGTCATTTGAAGAAACCTATTCAGGTAAAACACTTCAAGGTAATTATGTTGCCGGAGTTTATTATCCAGATAAAACACGCGTAGGATGGTGGAAAAATGGTTATCCTGAATATTTTGCCAAAGTACTTAATGCAGCCAATTGGAATGGACTAGAACTTAAAATAGGAGACGAAATCGTTGACTTGAATAAAAGCACGATAAATGCATTTTACCGTGAATTAAACATGAAAGAAGGACATATCCTTCGCAAATGTTCAATCACTTTAAAGTCGGGAAAATCGATTGAAATTACATCCATTCGTTTCAATAGTATGGCTGATGATGAGTCTGGAGCTATTTCATATTCAATCAAGGCTTTAAACTTTTCTGATAGCATTCAAGTAAAAGCCTTTGTTGACGGTGATATTAAAAACAAAGACTCCAATTACGATGAAAAGTTTTGGGATGAAGTCCAAGTGGGAGCATCTGAAAACACATCTTATGTTTGGTCCAAAACAAAGAAAACGGGCTTTGAGGTTGTTACAGGCCAACAAGTTCAAATACATGTAAATGGACAAGATCATCAGGCAGTAAGTCAAACAAAAACAGGCGAAAAATACAGTGAATTGAATTATCAAATCACTGTAAATGAAGGAGATACACTAACAATCTTCAAGTACGCTGTCAACTTGAGCTCTGAAAATCATCCGTCAAAAGAATTACTCACACGTGCTCAAAACTACTTAGCGAAGATAAGTCAAAAGGGTTTTGATCAAATGCTGGCTGAGCAAGCTGCTGCATGGGCATCCAAGTGGGCAATTAATGATATTATAATTAAGGGAGATGTTTCGGCCCAACAAGGAATCCGATTCAACATATTTCAATTGAATCAAACCTATACGGGAGCAGATGACCGATTAAACATAGGTCCTAAAGGATTTACAGGCGAAAAATACGGTGGATCAACCTATTGGGATACCGAAGCCTATTGTATTCCGTTTTATCTATCAACAGCTCCACAAGAGGTTTCCAAAAATCTGTTGATTTACCGTTGGAAACAACTCGATCGCGCCATTGAAAATGCAGGTAAGCTCGGCTTTAACCAAGGTGCAGCTTTGTATCCCATGGTAACGATGAACGGAGAAGAGTGTCATAATGAGTGGGAAATTACATTTGAGGAAATACATCGCAATGGCGCAATCGCTTATGCAATCAAGGATTATGTAGATTATACAAATGACCGTCAACATCTCGTTGATTATGGTTGGGAGGTGTTAATTGGGATTTCTCGTTTCTGGGCCCAACGTGTTAATTGGTCAGAGAACCTGCAAAAGTATGTTATGCTTGGAGTAACCGGACCCAATGAATACGAGAATAACGTAAATAACAATTTCTATACGAATTACTTCGCCGTTTGGTGTTTGAAATACACGTTAGAAGTTTTAGCAGAAATTAAAACGAACTATCCATCTGAGGCTCAAGCAAAATTAGACAAGACCCATTTTGTAGTGACTGAAATTGACCAATTCAATCACATTATTAAAAATATGTACTTCCCACGTGATGAAAAACGTGGCATCTATCTCCAACAAGATGGATTTTTGGATAAGGTGATCGCTCCTGTAGTTTCGATTCCAGTTGGTCAAAGACCTATCAATCAAAATTGGTCATGGGATCGTATTTTACGTTCATGCTACATTAAGCAAGCTGACGTATTACAAGGCATGTATTTCTTCGAAAATGACTTTACCAAAGAGGAAATCGAACGTAATTATGATTTCTATGAACCTTTAACGGTTCACGAATCATCCTTAAGTCCTTGTGTACATAATATACTAGCTGCAAAATTAGGGAAAGAGGATAAGTCCTATGAATTCTACACGCGTGCGGCGCGTTTAGATCTTGACGATTACAACAATGATACGGAAGATGGATGTCATATCACCAGTATGGCAGGAACTTGGATGTCAATTGTGAAAGGTTTTGGTGGTATGACGATTCAGAATCACCAATTAAGTTTTGAACCATTCCTACCCAAACAATGGGATGAATATGCATTCAAGATAAATTTTCGAGCAAATCAATTAGCTATCAAGATTCATAAACAAGGAATCGAAATAGACAACCTTTCAGATTCACCCATAACGCTGAAAGTAAAAGGAAAAGATTACACCATAGCAGCGAATCACAAACAAGCTATATAAACAAAAAAGGTCAGCCTCACAGCTGACCTTTTCTTTTAAACCAGATCAATATCTGGCGTAGACCGATCATTCAAAGGAACGCCTGCTCGCTCTTTCCGTGCAATACGGGAATATAAACCAATTTCCTGCGAGAAGATAAATGTAAATAGAAGCTTAACAAAAGACGTATGGTACTTTAAATTTTCATAAAACTCCGGTGCTGCAGATTTTAATTTGGGCAAATTATTCCATGGAACAGAAGGCATATCATGGTGTTCGTTATGATAACCTACATTCATATTAACACCATTTAAAGGACCATAATAGCTGTAAGTTTCCTGATTCTTATCCAATACCAGATAGTGCTCTTGAATCCAACGAGCACCCAAAGGGTGTAAACCTACTGAGAACAAAAAGCTAAGGCCGAGATAAGCTAGTGCGGGCCATCCCCAGAAATAAACTATGGCAATATCAAAGGCCAATTGGGCAACAATGTTCATAATTACGCCTCGATCAAAAACTGCTAATTCAATGCAACGTATCGTTCGAAAACCTTGAAAAAAGGGGTAAAGCATTAACCAAAGCACTTTCCCAATAAAATAGTTATTGATTAATTTGGCTTCCCAATAATCCGGCAAATCGGCATCCAATTCATGTACCCCTTGAAAAGCATGATGTTTTAGATGGTAATTTTTAAACGATATGGCAGTAGGGGCCAAAGATGGAAAATTAGCAATAATCCCAGCCGCAACATTCATCCAATTCTTTTTGAAAATCAAATTATGTGCAGATTCATGAATACATACAAACAAAGTATGTGTTGGAAATGCTCCAACTAACCAAGCCGCACCAATGATCCAAGCCCAAGAAGCATCTTTCAAATAAAATGCAATTGCGATTTGCATTCCCACACAGACCATAATCCATAAAAAAGTCATGGGATTCTTTCCGATGAGCTTTTTAACCTCAGGATGCTTTTTTATAATTTCACGAGTTCGTTGGCGATGAGGTTCAGAACCTTCAACCCAAGTAAAATCTGTAGCTGTTGACATTTTGTTCGATTTTAGATTCGCAAAGATACATCAAAGCCCTATTTACTGACTAAATTAATCGAATAATATTTAAATGTGACAATATGTCATAAACTGTCAGCTGATATGCTCATGGCATTATCCTTGTAGAATTGGGAGAAAAAATAATTAAAAATATCATGGGAAAAATTATTGGAATTGACTTAGGTACCACCAACTCATGTGTGGCGGTTATGGAAGGAAATGAAGCAGTGGTTATCGCTAATTCAGAAGGAAGAAGAACGACTCCATCCATTGTAGCATTTTTGGAAAATGGCGAGCGTAAAGTGGGGGATCCTGCCAAAAGACAAGCCATTACAAATCCTCAAAATACGATTTCATCTGTAAAGCGTTTTATGGGGAAAAAGTTTTCTGAAGTAAGTTCAGAATTAAAGACTATTTCGTATCAAGTAGAACAAGGAAATAATGACACACCACGTGTTCGCATTGGTGATCGTTTATATACACCTCAAGAAATCTCAGCGCAGATTTTAACAAAAATGAAGCAAACGGCTGAAGATTATATCGGCCAAACCGTAACAGAAGCCGTTATCACAGTTCCGGCTTACTTTAATGATGCAGAACGTCAAGCGACTAAAGAAGCTGGACAAATCGCAGGTTTAGAAGTAAAGCGTATCATCAATGAACCTACGGCAGCTGCGTTAGCATATGGTGTTGACAAAGGTGGTAAGGACATGAAAATCGCTGTTTTCGACTTGGGTGGTGGTACGTTTGACGTTTCAATCCTTGAATTAGGAGATGGTGTATTTGAAGTAAAATCAACAGATGGAGATACACACTTAGGTGGTGATGACTTTGATCAAGTCATTATCAACTGGTTGGCCGAGGAATTTATTGCGGATGAGAATATCGATTTGCGTAAAGATCCAATGGCTTTGCAACGTTTGAAAGAGGCTGCAGAGAAAGCGAAAATCGAATTGAGTTCGGGAGCATCTACAGAAATCAACTTGCCATACATCATGCCTGTTGACGGTATTCCAAAACACTTAGTTCGTTCATTAACACGTGCTAAATTCGAACAATTAGCTGATAGCTTGATCCAACGTACCTTGGAACCTTGTAAGCGTGCGATGAAGAATGCCGGATATACGAATTCAGATATCGATGAAGTAATTTTAGTAGGTGGATCTACACGTATTCCACGTATTCAGG
>CANGCD010000030.1 GCA_947452215.1 Cytophagaceae bacterium
ATCGTACTCGAAAGCAACATCTGATCCGTCGCACCTACACAAATCAAGTCATCCGTATTCATGACAACCGCATCCTGTGCAATCCCTCTCCATACCGAAATATCGCCCGTTTCCTTCCAATACAAATACGCCAAAGACGACTTCGTCCCCGCACCATCGGCATGCATGATATTGCAATAGTCAGTATCTCCCCCCAAAACATCCGGCGATATTTTGCAAAATGCCTGCGGAAACAAGCCCTTATCTAGCTTGGCAATGGCCCTGTGAACATCTTCTTTAGAAGCCGAAACTCCCCGTTGCATGTAGCGATCGGTTGACATATTACGCTTGATTTAATTGAGCAAATTCTTTGGCAAAATACGTCAGAATCACCTGCGCACCTGCCCTTTTAATCGATAATAAACTTTCCAACATCGCCTTCTCGCCATCTAACCACCCATTTTGCGCCGCCGCCTTAATCATCGCATATTCACCCGAAACATTATAAGCCGCAATCGGCAAATTCGAGTTTTCGCGCAACAAAGCGATAATATCCAAATAGGCTAAAGCGGGCTTAACCATCAAGAAATCCGCACCTTCCGCCTCATCCAATTCCAATTCGATCAATGCTTCCCGACGGTTCGCAGGGTTCATTTGATAGGTTTTCTTATCTCCAAATTTGGGTGCCGACTCCAACGCATCTCGAAATGGTCCATAAAACGCAGATGCATATTTAGCCGTATAAGCCATAATCCCCACATTCGAAAATCCCGCACCATCCAATGCCTCACGCAAATAACCTACACGGCCGTCCATCATATCCGACGGACCAATCAAGCGAGATCCGGCCTGCGCTTGCGCAATCGCCATCTTCGCTAATACCGGCAAAGTTTCATCATTCAAAATTTGACCGTCTTTAACAATCCCATCATGCCCATCCGAACTGTATGGGTCCATGGCAACATCAGTCAACAAAGATATTTCCGGAAAACGGCTTGAAACCGCATAAATCGATTCTAGATACAAAGAGCCTTTTCGGTGACTTTCCGACGCCACAGAATCTTTTAACGACTCCTCGACCTGCGGAAATAAAGCAAAAGAACGAATACCCAAATTGGCACATTCCTCTATTTCCTTCAACAATAAATCAAGCGAATACCGATGAATCCCCGGCATCGAGGAAATAGGCGTTTGCTTTCCCGTACCCGACTGTACAAATAAAGGAAATAACATGTCTTTCACCGACAGGCGAGTCTCCTCAACCATATCACGAATGACTGCACTCTGACGATTTCTGCGGGGCCTTTGTAACATATCGAATGATTTAAGCGACAAAGGTAGGAATTTATTGCGGCAGTTTAGAAAGGATATCGCTTAATTGTCGCTCTACCAAATGCAATTTATCAACATGTTCCATAAATTCTGCCCGCGTCACAAATCCATAGCCCACCTGCGTTGGCTCTTCCACCTGCACAGCGGGTTCCGCCTCAAAAAACCGTGGTAAATCAAACTGTAAAATTTCTGCGATTTGGACAAGCCGACTGATCGTCAATTCCGTTTTTCCTCGTTCGATTTTCGAATAGGCAGAAAGTGTTATCCCTAATTTCAAGGCCATGTATTCTTGGCTGTAATCATGAGAAACTCGAATTTTGCGAAGACGCGAAGCGTATGGGTTCATACGGCAAGTTAACAAATCGTATATACAAGGCCGTTATGACTTTTTAGACAAAACATGTCCAATTAAGACATAAATTGTCATTATGTGGCGCAATTAAAGGGTGCAAATGAATTGGCATCATTCAACTGAAGTAAACCCTTGCCTTGGTAATCCAATCCGAAAAACATCAATAATTCCCGCAATTCCTCCTCTAACGGAGCAGCCGATTCAACCCAAACAGTCCAAAAACCCGACAAGGATTCCCCATAAACCTCCTCCACCAACGCATAAAATTCCTGCCGCGTATACCCTTTTTTCAATCGGCCATAGCGCTCCTGCATCAGCAACATTACTTCCCGCAAGGATTTGGCATGATTAAATTTCCGCCGAATCAACAAATCCAAACCTAAGGCAACTAATGCGCCTTTGAAATAAATGGAAACCCGTTTCCCTGGCAATGAAGCGCCATAGCCGTCCAACCATAAATCAATCGAACTTTCAACCAAAGACTGCTTGGACATTCCATCGCGTTCAAAATGCAATTTCAAATTGCCCGCCAACAAATTCACATATTCCTCCGCTCCCACAACGCCAGACGCCCACAAAAACCAATCCCCCAAATAGGTCGTAATACCTTCGATTATCCAACCGGTATCAAAAATAACAGCCTTCGTATAATCATAAGGCAACAATGCCTTCGGTCGGATCGTCGCCACATTCCACACGTGATACAATTCGTGTGAACCCAATCCAATCAAATCTTCATATGAATCTCGATCCTCCGGACCCAGCACCATCATCGTCGATTTCGTATGTTCAACCCCATGATAGAAAGGCTTCGGGCAAATCCACAACATAAAGCGATATTCGCTTACCGGAAATTCGCCCATGTAGGCCAACTGATATTCAACGAATTTTTGGTAAGCCTTAACTAAGCGATCCGAGAAATGAGTCTTCGGTCCTAAACCTTGCAAGTAAAATGTTACGCCATTCGATTTCCAGCGGTGAGAATGAATTTTAGGAGCTGCAAGGAAAGGCGAATCTACTAATTCTCGATAGGTTTTGGCCTTCATTTGATTTCCGTAAGTCCTTAATGCACAGGACGTTTCATACCCCCCTGCCGGCGTAATTATTGATAACAAATCCCCCGTAGGCAACACCACTTCCACCTCACAAGGTCGATTCTCTCCAGCATGCGGAAACAACAAACAATTGATGAAATTAATATAAACCATCGATTCGTCCACCCAAGAACCTCCCGCATCCGGCTGTTCCGCATGATATCGATACGAAACCGTTATCGGCCGCAAATCAACCACGTCTAGCACCCACGTAGACAAATCCGACTTAACAACCGAAACCTGTGAACTCGTGACCGATGCAATGTTCTTGGCAAAATGTTGGACTTGATAACGCCCCGGACGCCAAATAGGCAAATGCAAACGCAAAGGGCCCATCCGAGTGGGCACAAATGTCAATTCAATATCCAACGCATGAAACGATGGCAAAATTCGATATTTCAATGTCCTCATGACAATACTTCTTGTAAAACCTGCAAAGACCTTAATTCTCCAAAAGACTCCATGTGCAAGCCATAATAATATATCAAGGCCCGTAATATCGCAGCGCGTTGCACCCGATTGATACCAAGCCCATCCCCATAATCAGAATCAAATAATGCCTGAACAGTCGCAGCATCCAAATCCCCCATGCCCGGAACCCCAGCCTCGCGCAACTGTTCCAAAAACTCCCCAACCTGCCCCGCATGAAATCCCAAAAACTCACTCAATCTCCACAAAAATTGCAAATGAAAATTCTCCAAATGACCTTTCCCTTGATCCAATATTTGGAAAGACTCCTCCAAAAAACCAAACAATATCGGATTCGCCTCCTCCTCTCGCAACACCTTACTCAATACCTCCGTTAAAAATAACGCAATACTCGACGACGCGATATCAAAAGGAATTTTGCGATAGGGATAATAACACTTCGCTTCCGAAATGCGATGCAAACCTTTTCCGGGCTTGTGATACACCTCTAAATCCAATAAAGTAAGTGGTTGAAATAACGCAATTTTATGTTTGGCCTTTGCCGAACGAACCCCATTTTCAACATAGGAACTGATTCCAAATTCGGCGGTGTAAATAGTCACCAAGAGGGATGATTCCCTGTATTTCATGTATTGAATGACAATACCTTTCGTCTTATTCAGCATGATCCAAGCCGATTTCGTGCTGCAAACGAGTCAAAATCTCGTCTGTTGTCGCATCCGCCGCAAAGCGAATCGGCTCACGGAACTCGACCGTTAGCGTCGTATTGCGCTTCCGCCACAACAACCCTTTCTTATCAAATGCCCGTCGGAATCCATTAATGCGTACCGGAACCACAATCGGATTCTCCCCCTTAATCAAATGCGCTGTTCCTTTTCGTAACGGTGCAAATGCGCGAGTCGTTCCCTGTGGAAAACTAATAACCCAACCAAATTTCAACCCTTTACCAATCTTCTCAACCGCCGCCAAATCAACCTCACGCTTCACATCTACCCCTTCAGCACGCCATGAACGATTAACCAAGATGGCACCCGCCTGCGCAAAAACACGCGGCAATAAACCATCATTTTTCATGGTTTCGGATGCTGCCACATAAAAGAGATTAGAACGCGGGGCCAACAAATACAGAGGATAATTGAGCGTGTTGCGAAAACCCCATTTGACCGAAAAAAAGATATGATACAAACAGACCACATCCATGAAATAGGTCTGGTGATTCGGTAAAAATAATACGCCTTGTTCAGGTAAATTTTCTAAATATTCCGTACCCGTAATCTTGGTTTTATTGTACACCGTCAACCGATTATAGGAGATAAAACCTAAAATCATCACCACAATACGCTTGAATAAAATAGGATTTCCAAACGGATCTCGCTCACCCAATCCGAGCGTATCCATGAAATGAAAAATCTTGGCCAATTTTGACTGACTCATATTAAAATCCTCCTTTTTTCGATTTCGTTGCAGGTGTTGTTGTCTTCGCAGGAGCGGCCGCTTTTTTGACTTTTTTCGTAGGCGTAGTTCCCCGATAATAAGCTAAAAACCGCTTCAAAAAAGCATCCTTTTCATCCGCCGCCGCTTCCACAACCGCCAATTTACCCTTTTTATCTGATTTTACCGCCTCTCGAATAACAGCTAAAAAGCCCGGGTCTGACGAATATACCCCAAGCTCCCCATTAAAAAAGGCAAAATAATACCATAAATCTTCCGACAATTCCCAATACCCATAAAACTCTTCCTTACTCGGTTTTTTAATCACCTCCATGTAGCCTCGTACCGTGGCATTTAAATCCACAGGCCCCACATTCACCCAAGGAATTCCTCCTACCGAATAAAAGGCCGATGTATTCGGAGACCAAACCCACGAAACACCCGAAAAGTTGATCGAATTTGCGAACTCCGGTGCCACCTTATCCAAGGCCATATGAACCTGGTCCATCTTCGTCCGCAATGGCTCAAGCACCGGCTTGCCTAATACTTGCTCCACCCGCCGCATGTAGGCGTCTCTGCGCTCGGGCTCATCCGCAGGATCACTCTGAATACCTTCGTCTAATTGATATTTCAAGATGCGATCCCCCATCACTTTTAATAATTTAGCCGGATACGGGAACTGCAAACTCACCCAAGTATCTAGTCGGGGCAAGAGGCTATCTGTCGACATGGATAAATTACCAAATGCCCGAATCGATTGATTCCCTGTGAACAGCTGAATCGGCCCTTCCGCCTCCACACGATGCTTATCAATAAATAATTGCATGTTCGTTTGCTTACCCTTCACTTCATAGCGATCATTCGATTCTATTACATCCCCATCCGCTTGAAACAATACGGGATCCAAATCATCCGATTGGGGTCCCAAAAATGTGGGATACAATCGATTCTGTGCGTTGATAAAAACGCCAGCGGTTATCGGCCGACCGGCCTCATCGTGCAAATCTTTATTAAGGATTAAGTGTGGCTCTTCCCCTTTTGTTGTGGCAAACGGAATCCAAGCCGCACGAAAATTAGGGAGTCCAATGACAGGCCGAATAAACCCTTTAAAGTTTAAATTCGGGTTGCGCGTATCCAGCGAAATTTCCCCTTTAAATTGTTGGTGTTTACTAAATCGCAGCGGAACTTTCTCCGTCATTAATCCGTCGGCCGTTACATATTTCTTCCCTTCAAACTGAAAATTACGCAAGGCAACACTCACCGTATCGCCATCGCTCCGCGGAAATTGATAATTGGCCTCACCTTTCCAACCGGCCGCATTGCCTTCTACAATTTTTAGGTCTTTTAACCAATGATTCCCATTAACAAGTGCCTTAGCGCCCGAAAAAGGCTTAAATGCTCCATCTTTTTGAATACCCAAAATGCCTTTCTCCGGATAAAGCAATGCAGAACCTACCTCCACCTCCTTTACTCCACTCAAGGCCAAATACTGCGCTTTTAAGTCATAGGAAGCCGTCGTCGCCCGAATCGTGGAACCCGACGCAGCGCCAGAACTATCTAAGCTTGTCAACTCAAACCCATTTTTCCCTGCTAATAAAAACCGCTGATTGGCTAAATCCCAAGTCGCCTCCGAAAGGCTACTTTGATAGGCGATATACGGAAACGTGATTTGGGTTCCTAGCTCTCCTTTGGAAGGTCGAATTTGCAAGCGGCGTAAAGCCATATTCGCTTCTACGCCCACTCGATTCATAAATACAGCAGGCGGAAACAAGTCCATTTGCTTCCCTATTTTGAGATTTGCTTCGGCGGCCTGCCAGGTTTGAGAATCAAATCGGAAATCATTCGATTCCATCAATCCGTCTTGCATGGTTAAATTTCCTTTGCCAAAAACCTGCTTTTGGTGCATCCCAATAGACCCAACCAATTGCGCCTCTTTACGATACAATTGAATGGGCTGCTTGATTGGATTAATCCATAAACTATCCGTTTCCTGCATCCACGATAAACGGTGTTCCCCCACCTGCAAAGTCGGAAAGCCCTTGCCTTCCATCGTGGCATCTAATCCCGTCGCAATCAAAGAATCGGGGTAAAAATGGGTTTCCTTTTGCGATGCAACCAAGCCCAAATAAATCAAGGAACCCGAGGCCGATAAGCCCATTTTGTTCATCAGCAGGGGACTTTTCAATTGGTAAAATGCCTTGGCTTTATAAAGCCCCAAAGGCAATTTTTGATTAAACGAAAATCCGAATGATTGATCGGGCATCAGCACTAGGGAAGATTTGAGCGTAGGAAAAAGCCCATTCGAATAAAAACTTCCTTCAAACGTGATTTCTTTTTGGGTCAAACTGTCCAACTCAATCCGAGGAACCTGGAAATAATGCTTTTTAGTATAAACCCCACCGGCGCGCCAAGGCTCATCAAAATACGACACAACACCCTTGGGTATAATCAATTTGGGAAAGGCCGCTAATCCTAAGCGCCCCGACTTGTTATTCGGAGGAGCCAATAAAATATGCCCCGCTTCATACCGAAACTGGCCGCCCAACTCACGATTTGTCCCCTTGCGAACAAAAGTAATGGAGTCAATCTGGGGAAGGTTAATCGAATAATCCGTGAAATTGAATCGGAATTTCTGACCCCTGAAGCGATAATTTCCTATTTTTATTTCCCCCATGAAATCAAAATCGCGCCCCTGCCCAAAAACAATCTGGTTATTGGACGGAATAAAATTTGCTTTCAAAGAATCCGAAACCATGACCTCTTTAATCCCTCGAATGACAAGTTTTTGTTGGCCCAAATCCAACGAAATATTCGCGGTATCCTTTGCCAACATGCCGCCAAACGATGGCACATAAAACCGATCAAAATCCTTTTGAGCAAATTTTACTTGCGCATAATGCCGACCCAATCGGGTAAATGATACATCGCTAGTAACATCATCAAAATTTAAATAACCCGCATGTTTATATTGCTCAAATCCCCCACGCAACCATTGTGGGTCTTTTTTATTCGCCTCTGCAATCGCATACAAATTAGCCTGGCTTCGTTTAATCGCAGCAAGGTGATTGTATAAGATCCGTATGGGATCATAGGTCAAAATACCCTGTTGCCCTTCCAAACGGTCCGCATCAAAAAAATCGAAGGACTCTACCCAGGCAGGGTTTTGGCTTTTCCCGGCTAATCGGAAAAAATCCATTTTCTGTGTATCTGCGTGCAGAATTCCTAAGTCGGCAGAAATCGAAACCTGATGAAAACTATCCTCAAACAAAATCTGTTCTTGGATGGGCTTTATGTGCCAAGCGGCTTCGATGGGAACCCAATTCGCCGTCACAAACCCATGGTGCAAGGAATCCTTTTTCCCTACATAGCCCGTGAAAGCCCCCTCCTTAATTTGAATGGATTCATTAGGCTGAATCATAGCCATCTGCGTTGCAAATTCTCCTAATTTCCGTTCCCCTCCCCAAATTTCCAGCCGTGCGGGTCGCTCTTTTGTGCCCAATAATCCCCGTTGTTCACCGAGTACATACAATCGGCCAAAACCCTTAAAATGTGAGCCCTGAATTGGCTTTTGAAGAAATTCCTTGGCCTTAAATTCAACGAGAAAAATACTTGTCCCCGCCTTCCTTTTCAAGGGCAAGCGAAATGCCCCTATGATTTTTTGGTCTCCGTCGTGCCACGACATTTCCTCACACAACAAATAGCCTTTGCGCGGATTTAATTGAAAATGAGGCAAAATGTAATGGCCCGGTTCGACCTCGGCCACATCGCCCACAAGCAAGCGATCCTTTACGGAGAATTGCACCTGCTTTGCGCTAAATTGAAGACTATCCTGGCCAATGCGTGAAACACAAACGGCGTTCGTCCAAACCAAAACGGGACCTGGATTTATCGGCTGATAGACAATACCGGTTTCCGCAGGAATATCGGAGGATGGTGAATCCCAATTATCTACCGGCACAGCCGTACTATCCGCATCCTGCCATCGAACCGACAAATTTCCTTGGATGCGAATTGCACAATTTCCAGTTTGTTGGAGTTGTTGGTTATACTGCCAGCTGTCCACTTGCTCTAAGAATTCAATAGCTAATTTGCCTGCTTTTCGATCGACAAATTGCTGCGAAATCGTGATTAAATCTGCTTGTAACGCAGGGCTTGATTGTAAATAAGTACGCGCAAAAAGATAGGAAAATGTAGGCGTTTTAAATCCCGCTAATCGCATTTGTTGGGCCCGTTGAAAAAATACCCCTTGTGCATCCTGAGCGAATAGCGCTTGTACTTGTTTGACGACATTCGGCGCGTCGGAGTATTTGCTTTGGGCGATGCTGCCGCACAAATCAGTCAGCACATTCGGATTTTGTTGGGCATGCGAGGGCATAGCCACGAAAGCCAAACAAATTCCCATGAAAAATAATTTCAAAACCCTCATGGGAGGTAAAAATACAAAAAAGCCACCACGAATCGCATCAAGTCTTTCCATGGATTTATGTAAATTACCAACCAAATCAATTAACATGTCCAACGTACTTACGCAATTTGCACAAATTAAGGCCTTTGTATTCGACATCGACGGCGTCATGACAGACGGAAGTGTCCATGTGTTAGAAACGGGAGAGCATTACAGAACCTTTCATATTCGGGATGGATATGCCATCGAAAAAGCACGTGAAGCCGAGTATAATTTGTGCGTGATTACGGGCGGAGGCCATAAAGGGGTCAAAAAACGGCTTGAAAATCTCAAGTTTCAAGATATTTATTTTGGTTTAGGCGGCAAAGATAAATTAGAAACCTATTTAGGGTGGCTTGACAAAATGGGCATCGACGAATCTGAAGTTTTATACATGGGAGACGATGTTCCTGATTTAAAAATTTTATCACGCCAAGCATTATTAAGTACATGTCCCGCGGATGCCATTCCTGAAATCCAAATGGCCTGCAAATATGTTTCCCCGTTTGGCGGAGGAAAAGGGGCGGTACGCGATGTGATCGAAAAAGTTATGAAATTACAGGGCCGATGGCCTGCTTAATGATATAAATATGGCATTAATTGTCCCTATAAAAGGTATTTCGCCACAATTTGGCGAAGAAAATTGGCAAGCTGCGAACGCAACAATCGTGGGCGAAGTACAATTTGGATCTCACTGTACCGTGTGGTATAACGCGGTGGTGCGAGGAGATGTCAATCGAATTCGAATCGGAAATTACAGCAACATTCAAGACGGGGCTGTGATTCATTGCACCTACCAAAAAACCGAAACGCACATTGGAAACTATGTGTCCATTGCGCATAATGCGATTGTTCACGGTTGTACCATTGAGGATTATGTCCTTGTGGGGATGGGGGCAATTATCATGGACGGAGCATTGATTGAAACGGGATCCATCATTGCAGCAGGTGCAGTCGTAACCCAAAACACGCGCGTTCCCGCCGGTAGCATTTATGCCGGAAATCCTGCCAAATTACTCAAACCGGTTAGTCCGGAAGCCGCCGAAATTTTCATGCGAACAGCCATGAATTATTTGGAATATGCGGGGTGGCAGAAATAGACGGTGGACAATATTGTAGAGACGCGATACCTCGCGTCTAATACTTAAAAAGACGCGAAGTATCGCGTCTCTACAAAAAGCCCAACTTATCCGCAATCACGCGATCATTCGCCAAACGTGGAACCTTATTTTGACCTCCTAATTTTCCTTGGGATTTCATGTAATCAATAAAGGAATTCGGAGGCAAAATTGTCAACTTTAAAGGCTGCAATACCTTTCCCGTGATCAAATCCTTATAATAAATGTTTTGGGCATTCATCGATGCCTCCAAAACCACTTGAAACTTCATCGGATCCTGCGGTCTTTGGGCAAATTCAACCAACCACTCATGGTAAGGCAATTCCCCTGAAGGAGGATTTACTTGTGGAGCTAATGTAAATTCAATAATAGACGCTTCCGGACAAGCCTTTAGGGCCTCTGCCATAGCGCGCTCAGCCTCTTCGGCGATCACATGCTCCCCAAAAGCCGAGATAAAATGCTTAATTCGGCCCGTCACGACAATCCGAAAAGGATTCAATGACACAAACTTAACAGTGTCTCCAATGGAATAAGACCATAGGCCCGCATTGGTCGACATGAGTAGGGCATAATTAACGCCCAGCTGCACTTCAGAAAGCATCAGGCGCTTGGGTGTAGCGGTAAAATAGGTATCCGTGGGCACAAATTCAAAGAAAATTCCGCCATCTACATTTAACAACAAGCCCTCATCACCACTCGAATCTTGAAAAGCAATAAACCCCTCCGATGCCGGATAGGTCTCTACGACATCAATCGAACGTCCAATCGAATCCAACAATTTTTGACGATAGGGCTCAAAATTGACGCCTCCCGTCACAAACAATTGAAAATCGGGGAATAGGTCACCAATCTTTTGGCCTGACAAAGCTTCTAGCCGATCAAAATACATCTGAACCCACGGCGGAATACCCGAAATTAAACCCATGCGCTGCAGAATCGTTTCCTGAACGATGGCCTCCAATTTCTCCTCCCAGTCTTCGATGCAATTCGTTGCATATGAAGGCAATTGGTTGCTGCGCAAATAGCCCGGAACATGATGATTAACGATCCCCGACAAGCGCCCTGTAGGAATTCCGTTTTTGGTCTCAAGCGCTGGAGAGCCCGACAAAAAAATCAATTTTTGGTCTAAAAAAGCTGTATTTCCCGAGTAATGCACATAATGCAATAAAGCATCGCGCGCACCTGTAATGTGAAATGGCATCGACTCCTTCGAAATGGGGATGTATTTGGCACCGGATGTTGTACCAGAGGTTTTGGCAAAATAGGCTGGCTTTCCGGGCCATAAAATATTGGGCGAACCCAAAACCATTTCATCAATATAGGTTTTTAAATCTTCGTATTCTGCGATGGGAACACGGATTTTGTATTCTAAATAATTACGAATTTTATCGAATTCGTACGCCTGGCCAAAGATTGTTTGCTCAGCTGTTTTAAGATTATTCTTTAGCCAATTCTCCTGAATTTGTACCGCCTGCGCGTGACTCTTTTGGTGTTTTTTGACCACCCGACGAGCAAAAGGTTTGGCAAAAAAGGACCGAATTCCCATGGTTATTTACTTAAACACGCCTTGCGGATCAGGCATTTTCTCCGCTAAACTATGTCCCAAATTTATGTCCAATTGCGTAATGTCCAGTTTGCGGCATTCATGCAAATAGGCCCACGCATTCTCATATTTTTCTTGTAAATAGGCCACCTGAGCTCGCTTCATCCATGCTGTAGCATAATTGGGTGTCTGCAACAAGGCTTGTTGGAGAAGTAAATCCGTTTCATCCAAGGTTCCACAATCCATGTTTTTCAGGAAGCAACTTAATTTAACAATGGCCAAATCGACGCGTAGCACACTTTGCGTACTATCCAAAACTAAACCCTTTGATAAAAACTCAATGGCTTTCGGGAAATCTTGTCGCTGGAAAGTAATAACACCTAGGCCCCAATAGGAATCAACAGCTTGACTATCAAGCGCTTGAACCAAATTAAATCGATACGTTGCGGTATCTAAATGTCCCGAAGAAACAAATTCCCATGCGCGCTCGGAAAAGAATTCCACCGCTTCCTTTCGAGAACCAAAACTGGCATCACAGGACTCCACGAATGCGCTTAATTCCGTTTGATCTTTGGCAGATAGGGCCTTTTGTCCGTAAAGAGGCAAGTATTTTGCCTCTTTGGGCGCAACGGCTTGTTGGGCCATTGCAAGGCTGCCAACGAGTGTAAACAAACTGATTAGTAGTACTTTCATCGCTGCAAATCTACCTTTTCTTTTTAGATGATGGTGCTCCTGGGCGAAATTTTGCATTTTTTCCGGGGCGATTATTCCGCTGTGGGGGTTTGGGCGTAGATACGGCACCGCCTTTAGGGCCTGTTTTTGTGACCGCTTTCCGGGTAGGGACTTTTTTACCGCTTGCACGTGCTTTGATCACCCATTTTTTCTCGTGGAACGCACCTTGAAAATCGGGATCCTCGCGTTTGCGTTGATCATCCACGGCACGTAACATATCTTGCTGCTCGACAAACGGCGTTTCTTCTCGGTTGATTTCTACCGGAAGGTCCTGAATTTCAATCGTTTGCTGAATTATTTCTTCAATTTTTGACCAATGATATTGTTCGGCCAAGGTAATAAATGTGATGGACTCGCCTACTTGATCCGCGCGACCCGTCCGACCAATCCGATGGACATAATCCTCATAAATCAAGGGCACATCAAAGTTAATTACATGTGAAACCTTAGGGATATCAATACCGCGGGCAGCCACATCGGTCGTCACCAACACTCGAATCAAACCTTCGCGAAATTGTTGCATGGCATTAATTCGGGTATTTTGACCCTTATTCGAGTGAATCGCACGAACTTGATCTTCAGACAAAACCTTACGAATTAAAAACTTTTCTACTTGGTTGGCCACGTCCTTACTCCGACAAAAAACCATCACACGCTCAAAGCGATCTTGCTTTAAAAAGTACGCCAAAGCATTAATTTTCGTACTTAAGTTGGGCGCCTCGTAGACAAATTGAGTAACCTGACTCGCTGGAGTTGCTTGTCGAGTGATTTCTACTTTATGCGGAAACTCCAAAAACTCATGCGATAGGTTTTCTACCTTTTCTGGAAAAGTCGCCGAAAACAATCCGTTCTGACGCTTTTTGTAGGGAATTTTTTCAAGTATTTCGCGGATTTGGGGCATAAATCCCATGTCCATCATTTTATCTGCTTCATCCAAAATCAAGATCTTCAATTCCTTGACTGTAATCGCGTCTTTGCGGTATAATTCCAAAAATCTACCTGGGGTAGATACCAAAATATCGATGCCGTCTTCCAAAGCTTGAATCTGTGTTTTCGGGCCCAAACCTCCATAGAGGGCCAAAATTCGCAAATCGGTTTCAACGGCTAGGCCAACCATCACCTCGTGAATTTGCATGACAAGCTCCCTCGTAGGCGCTAAAATTAAGGTCCGAGGGTTTTTTCCTTGTGCATATTTACACCGCATTAAAATCGGCAAGGCATATGCTGCTGTTTTTCCTGTACCCGTTTGAGCAATACCAAGAACATCGTGTCCTTGCAACATGAGGGGAATTGCTTTCTCTTGAATGGGACTTGGCGAAACATATCCCAAGGCATCGCAAGCGCGACATAATTGTGGGTTTAAACCAAGCGAAGAAAAATCAGTCATATGATAAAAGTTGGGGAAGGAACAATACCCTTCGTGGAATTTCGTTCGCGAGCGCCGCCGGCGCCCAAACACAATTCCTCGACAAAGGTAGGCAAAATAAAATTCCCTACCTTTGAAACAAAAATTCTCTCAATCATGCGAATTTGGGGCATTCGATTCTTTTTGTGGGCCATCATCTCCTTCGCCAGTGGTAGTGTTGCATCACTTTTCCTCTGGGGTTTGCAGAAAATCGCAGAAAATCGACAAGCTTATTTTTTACTTGGTCTTCCTTTGGTTGGGCTTTTGCTACATGGAAGTAAGAAGTGGAAGATTACCCAAGCGGGAACCAACGACCTGATTAAACAATTAAATGGAGAAACCATTCAAACTTCATTTTTGCAAGCACCTTTAACAATATTAAGTACATGGCTTAGTCATCTGGCCGGCGCTTCCGTGGGCAGGGAAGGAGCAGCCGTATTCATGGGCGGCAGTATCGCAAGCGCAAGTGCTGAGCGCTTCGACATATCAACAGACGAAAAATCGATTTGGCTTCGCGCCGGAATGAGCGCAGGGTTCGCTGCCATTTTTGGAACGCCCTTAGCCGGATGCTTTTTCGGACTCGAAATTAAGGAAGTGGGTAAAATTCATTATCAATCAATTTTGGCTAGCCTATCCACGGCTTTTGCCGCAAATCTTGTAAGTCTCCACGTGTACGGCACAAAACACGTTTTATATCCACATATTTTCTTGCCTAGCATTTCCCTCGCATTTTGGGCCAAATTGGTGCTTATAGGCCTTTTTTTAGCCCTAATTGCCCGCATCTATTCGCGCTTAGAATCGATTATTTATTTTGTATCTCATAAATTACCCGCACAGGCTTACCAAAAAGCGATTCTCGCGGGCTTGATTTTACTAGCAATCTTCCAAATTCCTTTTTTCCAACAAAGTATCGGACTTGGATCAGAATATTTACTCAGACCTTTTGATGAAAATTTTAGTGCCGGATTTTTTGCCATCCATAAACTGATTGCAACTTGCTTCAGTGTTGGGCTCGGATTCAAAGGGGGAGAAGCGACACCCCTATTTTTAATTGGCTCGCATGCCTTGGCAAGTTTTGCAGATATTCTTGAATTACCTGGACCATTTTTAGCCGCCCTCGGATTTACATGTCTTTACATGGGCATGACTAAAACACCCATCGCATCCATGTGCATGGGTATTGAACTCTTTGGTGTAGATACCTGGTTTTGTTACTTAATCGTAACTTTAATCGTTATGTACTTTGCAGGTAAGAAAGGTCTTTTCAAATCACAAACCTGTGCTAAATTTGTACCCTCACTACCCTATTAATATGTATCATTTCTTCTTTGACAACTATTCTCATTACAAGGAAACCCGCATTCAAAAGCGCCGTTTTGACGAAAACATTTGGCAAGAACTTCTTCAAGATTGGTCAAAGTCGCCCTATTTACAGCTTACAAAAATTGGGGAGACATTTGAGAAAAGGGCTATCCACGAAGTAACATTTGGTGTTGGGCCAATCCAAATTATTGCCTGGTCACAAATGCATGGCGATGAAGCCACGGCAACGATGGCTTTATGCGATATCTTCAAGTTTTTAAACTTAAATGAATCTTCATTTGCTAAAATCAGGGAAATATTGCATCAGAATCTTACTATTCATTTCTTGCCCCTTTTAAATGCCGATGGAGCAACAAGATGGACGCGGGAGACTGCGTTGGGAATTGATATGAACCGCGATGCCCAACAAAATTATAGCCCTGAAGCCAAATTGCTTTCGGATTGGGCTGATCGAATCAATCCTACATTCGCATTCAATTTACATGATCAAAATCGCTTATACTCTGTCGGTAATTCTGGCCATCAAACGCATATTGCCTTCCTAGCTACGGCAGGAGATGAGGCAGGAACATGGACAGAATCGCGTTTGAGGGCAGGCAAATTGGCTAATCGATTAACACGTTTAACGCAAGAAAAAATACCAAATAAAGTCGCCAAATGGACAGATGAATTTAATGCGCGCGCTTTTGGTGACACATTCCAACAAAGGGGATACGGATTGCTTTTGCTTGAATCTGGTGGGGCTGGTTGGGACTTGGAAAAACAATCCTTACGCCAATTAAACGCAGCCATATTATTAGACGCCTTTTACAGCATCGCTAAAGGAAGCTACGAACAAGAAAACACAGAAACATATGAAGCTTTAGCGACGAATGAACGTCAAATTTTTGACATCAAATTACTAAATGCACCGCTCGAACCCACTGGAAAAATAAGGGCAGATATCGGTATAAACCTTAAAGAAACAGCTAAAAATAGAAACGAAATACACTATAGCTGGACCATTGAAGAAATAGGAAACCTAAACTATATGCACGGCCTGAATACGCAAGATGCAAGCGAATTCGAATTCGTCCAAACCATAAATTTGGGGGAAGAAATATCGGAATTGATCTTCACCAAAGGGGGGCAAACCACTTTTGATTTACGTACATTTACAGCCAAAATAAAATAAACTTATGACATCATTACCCGTAATTATCATTGGAGTTAATCCATTTGCACTAGAAGTAGCGCATATATTCCAACAAAACAATGTAGTAATCTATGGTTTTCTAGATGACGATGTTAAGAAGAAAGATACCATGATTGGCGAAATTCCTGTATTAGGAACAACAGAAGATGAGAGCTATTGGGGATTAATTGGAAAATCTTGCGCCGTTTTTGTTGCTTTAGAAAACCCAACCGAACGCAAGAAAATGATTGAATTAATTGAGGAAGATCGCAAGACAAAACCTGTCCACGCTATTCATCCAAGTGCTCAAATTGCTAATGTGAAAAGCTTAGCCTATGGCATATTCATTGGTGCGAATGTGGTCGTTGGGGCAGAAACCAAAATCGCAGATCACGTCATTGTGGGTCCTGGAACAATCATTGAAACAGGAGCTAACATTGAAGAATTAAGCCAAATCGGCGCAGGATCTGTTATCGGCAAAGAAGCGCAAATCGACAAAAACGCATTTATCGGAATACATTCTACCATCGTAGGTAGCATCAAAATTGGGAAAGGCGCAACAATAGGGGCAGGCTCTGTTGTAATAGAAAATATTCCCGCGAGCAAGCGTGCTTTCGGAAATCCAGCCAAAATACTATAGTTTTTGAATGTTGTGTGGCTCAACGAGGTTCATAAAATGAAACCGCAAATACAGTTGGGCCACCACAATCACATCCTCCATACAGTAGGCTTCAATGCGAGCCAGATTGCCTTCTTTGTAGTATACACGATGTACTTGGTCGCCCGAAAGATCTGATTTGGCGCCTTCTATTCCCATCATTTCCGCCAGCAATTCCAACGAGGTGTAGTTCTTGCGGTCTCCAAATCGCCACATTTCCATCGTGTCTTGGTGGATAATTTCCCATGGTTTTTTACCCTGAACTTGAAGTGCTTTGGGAATTTCGAGATTATTTGCCAACATTCTTCTACACAAATAAGGAAAATCAAACTCCTTTCCATTGTGCGCAACGAGTGTCAACTCCTTCGACTTATACGTCTTGTTAATGAAAGCTGAAAACTCCCGTAGAAGCTCCTTCTCGTCGTGATGAGCAATTGTTTTAACCTTTAAGCTAAGCTCCTGGTCCTTGTTAACATACAAAAAGCCCATGCCGATCACGATTACCCGACCAAATTCTGCAAACAATGCCGCGCGATCCGAATACATATCCTCTAAGCTCAAAGCGTCTATATTATAAAGATTCTTCGCTTTTTTTAGCCAAAAATCTTGCATTCGCTCCGAAATTTGGGAAAAATCGTATTTTCCCGAAACCGTTTCAATGTCAAGAAATAGCGTGTTTTTAAAGTTCATGAGATTGGGGCTTAGGCAATGTTTCACGTGAAACATGTTCGGGGGTAAATAAGAAAAGCTCTTGGAGGTGGGTCAAGACTAGGGTTTTTACTTCGTTCAAATCCATCTCCCGGCCCAGCTCTTGTTGCAAAGAGCTTACGCCTTTTGTGGATATGCCACAAGGAACGATGTGGCCGAAATAAGTCAAGTCCGTATTTACATTCAAAGCGAAACCGTGCATACTTATCCAGCGGGAAGCCTTTACGCCAAATGCACAAATCTTGCGCGGATTGTCTGATTCTGGGTCAATCCACACACCTGTCAAGCCATCTATTCTTCCGACGATTAAACCGTAGTGTGCACACGTTCGTATAATAGCTTCCTCTAGCATTCGAAGGTATAAATGTATGTCGGTAAAGAAGTTTTCTAGATCAAAAATAGGGTAGCCCACAAGCTGCCCTGGGCCGTGATAGGTAATGTCACCTCCGCGATTGATCTTGAAAAAGCTAGCGCCAATCGTATGCAAAAAAGATTCTTGCATCAACAAATGTGACTCGTCTCCACTTTTACCAAGGGTATACACATGCGGGTGTTCGCAGAACAAGAGAAAGTTAGGGGTTACTGTTTGATCAGCTTCCTCAGCACTTCGATTAACTAATTTTATGCCTGCGGTATACGCCATCAAGGACTCCTGAAAATCCCAGGTTTCCTTGTAGGGTACAAGTCCTAAATCAACAAACTGAACTTTTTTATTTGGCATTTAACTTATCAACTAGCTGTTATGTCGGGCCCAAAGAAAGTTGTTCTTTTGGGAAAGCAAATATACAAGAATGGCGAAACATTTACGGCTTGGGAAAAAGGCAGAATATCTAGCAACTGATTTTTTGCGGAAACAAGGTTATTATATCCGGGACAAAAACTACCGAAGCGGCCCTGCCGAAGTTGATATCATTGCACAAAAAACGAAGCGCCTGCATTTCATCGAAATAAAATCCAAGCACTCGCTACGCTTTGGCGAACCCGAA
>CANGCD010000031.1 GCA_947452215.1 Cytophagaceae bacterium
CAAGGCATTGGGTGTTTTGAAATCTTGGAATTTGCAGAATTCACCTGAGTCGATAGGTGCGACGATCTTCGAGACATGGGTGTTGAATTTACAATCTTTCTTGTGGGATGATGAGTTTGATTCGGATGAAAAAGTTCCGATGAATCGCCCTGCCATGGATCGCACGATTCATTTGATTGAATTTGAGGCGCAGGCACGCTGGTGGGATAATGTGAAAACGAAAAACGTAAAAGAATCGATGGATCAAATCATCGAAACGTCTTTCCGGGCGACCTTAGATACCTTGGTGAAAAAACATGGTCCTATGGGTCCTGATTGGGCATGGTCCAAACACAAACAAACGGGGGTTCGCCATTTGATTCCTGGCATGGACGCTTTGAGTCGATTAAATATTCCGATTGGTGGGGGAGGTTCGATTGTGAATGCCTCAACCACAAAAACGGGACCCTCTTGGCGATTCATTGTGGAATTATCCAAAACAGGAAATCCAAAAGCTTTCGGCGTTTATCCTGGGGGTCAATCCGGGAATCCGGGAAGCAGTCATTACGATGATTTAATTGATACGTGGGCGAAGGGCGAATTAAAACCCTTGTTGTATTTAGATGCTCCAAGTCAATCGTCTAATCGCATTCGTAAGAAAATCACTTTATCAAACTAAGAAATCATGCAAAGCAATTCATTACGCATTATTATATTAATCATTATCGGCGCGCTAGCGGGCCTTTATTTGCCTTGGTATGCCATGGGTATTCAAGCAGGTATCATTGCGTTTTTATTAAAATTCCCTTCCAAAAGTTCGTTTACGCTAGGTTTTATAGCGGGATTTCTACTTTGGGCCTTGTCGGCCTTTTGGATGAATCAATCCACGCCTAGCGATCTTCCAGCCAAGATGGCAAGTCTACTTCCCTTACATGGCGAGGTTGCTTTGCTTTACCTTGTTACTGGACTTGTTGGGGGAATTTTCTTCGGTTTTTGGTCTTGGGCAGGTGCTCGATTACGATAGAAATCGCAAAAGTTTAGGACAATCGATACAGAGATTGTATATTTACCGTTAAATCCATTCTTAATTAAAATTAAACTCGTGAAAAATTCAAGTATCTCTTACGTTTGGTTAGCAGTTTTAACACTCGCTGTCGCTTATTCATTTTTCAAACCTACGACAGGTGCTGGTTCTGCAGGAGCTGGCGTAACTGCTGAAGGCAAGCGTATCGTGTTTGTAAACTCAGATTCCTTGTTGACGAATTACCAATTTTACAAAGACGCTCAAAAAGAGTTTGAAAATAAAGGATACCGTTTGCAAGTTGACTTAGGTCAAAAAGAACGTGCTTTGCAAGCTGAATTACAAGCAATCCAACAACGTGCTGCAGCCATGACGCAAGCGCAATTGCAAGCTGCTGATATGACATTGAAGAAAAAAGGATCTGAATTGCAACAATATTCTCAACAAAAGCAAGCTGAGTTAGGTCAAGAGCAAGCAAAGAAAAATGAGGAATTGTACAACAACATCCGTGAATATATTGCGAAGGTGAACAAAGAAAACAAATACGAATTCGTTTTAGGATATTCTAAAATTGGTGGAGGTATCTTGTTCGCTGATCCATCTGTTGACGTAACGCAGAAGTTAGTTGACGGTTTGAATAAGGAATACGCAGCGAAGAAGGCTGAGAAATAGTTTATTAAGTAAGAAGGAAGCCACGCAGTCTTGCTGTGTGGCTTTTTTGTTTCTAATTATATATGGCTAAGGATAAAATCCAAAAACAAGTTGAGATTAAAAACCGTCGGGCATCCTTTGAATATGCATTCTTGGATACCTTCACGGCTGGACTTGTTTTGACCGGAACAGAGATTAAGTCGATCCGACAAGGAAAGGCGAATCTGACGGATGCCTATTGTATATTCTTTCAAGATGAACTCTTTGTGCGCAATATGCATATTTCCATGTATGACGAAGGCACTCATTTTAACCATGACCCTTTGCGCGACCGGAAGCTTTTATTGTCCAAAAGAGAACTAGCCAAATTGCAGAAGGAGTTGAAAAATGTGGGTTTGACAATCATTCCGACTAGACTTTTTATTTCGGACAAAGGCTATGCCAAATTAAACATCGCATTAGCGAAAGGTAAGAAGACGTTCGACAAGCGAGATGATATCAAAGAAAAGGATATCAAGCGTGAAATGGATCGTTCTATGCGTTAGATCGAATTTTCTTGACGATTGTAACGGCTGCCATGATCACGATGGCAAAGATGATGAAGCCTCCCATGCCCATTAACATATCGAAAGTATTTTTGGCAATGACTAAGAATACCACGGCAACTAAAAGGATTGTGGCAATCTCATTGAATAGGCGCAATTGACCGCTTGTTAGTATAAATTCTGCCGCACGGAATTTGCGAATGAGGTGCCTGCATACAAAATGGTAAATCGTGATGCCGACCACAAAGGCTAATTTCAGGTGTAACCACGTATGTGCTTGAAAATTATCCCACCAAGTGATGTATATCATGGAAAGTCCTGTCATCCAAGTTAACCACATCGCGGGAATCATGATGGCATTGAATAGCAATTTTTCCATCTTTTCGAATTGCTTCGATAGGATATCCTTTGCTTGCGCATCCTTGTCCTGTGCCTCCACGTGGTAAACCAATAGACGTGGTAAATAGAACAACCCTGCGAACCAGCTCACAACAAAAATAATGTGCAATGATTTTAGGAAGTTGTAATCCATTAGTTGGCCTGATAGCGTTTGAATAGACTGTTGACTTTCAATTGAATAACTCCAAAAATGGCCTCTTTGAAGATATTGGCCGACATTTTACTTTCGCCTTTCGTGCGATCCGTAAAAATAATCGGAACCTCGATCATTTTAAAGCCGTATTTCCACGTTGTGAATTTCATCTCGACTTGAAATGCATATCCAATGAATTTGATTTGATCCAAAGGAATTGTTTCAAGTACCTTTCTCCGGTAGCAAACAAATCCTGCTGTCGCATCCTGTACGGGCATCCCTGTAATAAAGCGAACATAAAATCCCGCAAAATAGGACATCAATACTCGGCCGATAGGCCAATTGACCACATTTACCCCATTAATATAGCGTGAGCCAATCGACATGAATGCACCTTGATTAGCACAAGCATCGTATAAACGGATTAAATCGTCAGGGTTATGAGAGAAGTCGGCATCCATCTCAAAAATGTACTCATAGGATTTTGCTAATGCATATTTAAAACCTGCGATGTAAGCAGTTCCCAATCCTAATTTTCCTTTTCTTTCCAGTAAATGAATGCGATTCGGATGCGCTTCCTGGAGTGTTTTGACACAAGCCGCTGTTCCGTCAGGCGAACCATCATCCACAATTAATAAATCGAAAACAGGATCCAGGCTCAACACCTTTTCGATGATGGCTTGAATGTTTTCAATTTCATTGTAGGTCGGAATGATGACGATCCGCGTATTCATAGTTTATTTCTTGTAACAGTAGCAGCTTTTTAAATGGTCGTTTACGAGTCCGGCAGCCTGCATGAAAGAGTAACAGATGGTAGGGCCCACAAACTTGAAACCTAATTTCTTGAGATCTTTACTGATGCGAACAGACAAGTCTGTTTGTGCGGGTAAATCCTTGTGCTCGGTAAACTGATTTGTGATGGGTTGCTGTTCAACATAATCCCATATAAATCGGTCAAAGCTACCAAATTTTTCCTGAATTTGAATAAAAGCGCTTGCATTCGTCCGAACGGCTTCAATTTTTAAGCGATTTCGAATAATTCCTGTGTTGTCGAGGCATTGAGCTAATTGAGCATCGGACCATTTACTTAACGTTTGGGCATTAAACTGGTCAAAAGCTGCTCGGAAGTTTTCTCGTTTTCGTAGAATCGTTATCCACGAAAGGCCCGATTGAAATCCTTCTAAGATTAGAAGTTCGAATAGTTTTTGGTCATCGTGTTCGGGGACGCCCCATTCGTGATCGTGGTAGTCGATGTAGAGCGGGTCATTTCCAGGCCAGAGGCATCGCGTGGGGGTGGTCATCGGGGTGATTCGTTTTGGGGTATTCCCTAGGTTGAAACCTCGGGTTTTTTGTATTGTGCAAAAATTGCATTTTTTTTAAACAATGCCACGAGACCATGCATTATTATCAGTTTATCGTTAAGTTTGCAACAGTTTAGGGTGTTGCCTATGTTACTGCATGGGTTACTTAATAGGGAATTTAGTGTAAAACTAAAACTGTCCCCGCAACTGTGAAATTCCAAAATGCTTTTCATTTCAAGTCACTGGCTTCGGCTGGGAAGGCAGAAAAGAAACGGAATTGAGTCAGGAGACCTGCCTTGAATGATTCTTGACCTTGTATCACGGAGGATGCGATGGGGCCGAGCGTTCGATTACCTTTTTATATGATCGCCCGAACGGGCAAAAACATGTTTAACATTCGATTGACGCTATTAACTGTGTCTATATTCGCCTGTCTGCCGACCGCGTATGCAGCGAAAAAGGCCTTTGGGCCGGATTCTCTTTTGTCAGAAGTTCAAGTGATTGCGTCCAAATATCCTCGGAAATTAGCACAAACAGGCAAAGTGATTACGGTGATTTCCCAGGAGCAAATCCAACGAAGTTTAGGGAAAAATTTGGGCGAAGTCTTGCAAGAAAGTGTGGGTATTTCCATCGTAGGGGCAAGGAGTGCACCCGGAAGTAACCAAGAAGTTTATGTACGTGGTGCGAATACCGGAAACGTATTGTTATTAATCGACGGTTTCCCAGCGAATGATCCTTCCCATATTTCGTCTGTGATGGATTGGAACTTAATTGATTTGGGAAGTTTGGAGCGTATTGAAATCATGAAGGGTGGGCAATCCACCTTGTATGGATCGGATGCGACAGCCGGGGTGATTAATTTGGTTACGCGCAAATCGGGTTCATCGATAAGTTTACAGGTAGGAGGTTTAGGGACGCATGCGGAGGCATTTCAAATGCAGAAAACAATCAAAAGTTTGAAACTCGGTCTTGCCTTGAAAAATTTTCAAACCCAAGGTTTTTCAGCTGCAGCGAATCAGGTGGAGAAAGATGGCATGGGCCAACAAAACATTCGGTTGAATCTGGGGAGTTCGCTGGGGAAGCATGCCGACTGGGATTTATATTACCAAAGTGAATATTATCAAGCAAGTTTGGATGGAGGTCCATTTATGGATGAGCGCGATTATACCGCAAAAGCATCTAATCATGCTTTTCGAGGGCAGTTTCACCAGCAATTTGTTCAAGGGGATTTGTTTGTTCGCTTGTTTCAGGATATAACGCATCGCTTTTTTCGAAACGACTCAACAGACATACCGGTAAACGCTTGGTCGAATTATAGCGAGTCGGCTTATGTAGGTTTAAACCAGGGTGCAGAAACCTATCTCAAATGGAAATTGCCTTTTGGAATTCAAAGCATTGCTGGAATCGAATATCGAAATCAGTCAACCAGCCAAACTGATTTTTCCATCAGTAGTTATGGTCGGTATGATTCGCCGGCTTTAGAAGCCTCGTTGGCAAATATTCAATTATTGGGTACCTACGCAACAGTCGAAAAACATCAAGCTGATGTGTGGGGCTTAGAACTTGGAGGTCGCTTTAACAATCATTCCTTGTATGGAAACAATATGACCTACCATGTGAATCCCTATGCTTACCTGTGGCCGAAAGGGAAATGGTTTGTGAATTATTACAGTAGTTTTAAAGCACCGTCTTTGTATCAATTGTATTCGCCTTATGGAAATCAGGCCCTGAAAGCGGAACAGGGGAAAACGTTCGAATTGGGATACGAACAGGAGATTGGGAAATTTTATGTTCGATTGGTGGGGTTCCAACAAGCCGTTCAGGATGGAATTGTCTTTCAGGCGATTGATGCTGATCCCTATGGCCGTTATTTCAATGTTTCCAAACAAAATACCCAAGGACTTGAGTTGGAAGCACGTTATGCTTGGAAGGGTTTTTCGACAGAATTTGCATATACCTATTTAGATGGTCAGATGAATCAAGTGATTAATGGCAAGGATTCGACATTTTCTGCTTTAATTCGTCGCCCTAAGCATCAGCTTTCATTGCGGGTAAATCAGCAAATATCCAAGAGGTGGTCTGCGAGTGCCTATGCTCAATATGTGGGTGAACGCTCCGATTATTATTATGATGATGCTTCGTATCAAACCCAAGAGGTGGCATTAGCTGGCTATGTTTGGACGGAATTGCAATCGACTTTTGTGCTTAATAATCGGTGGCGCGTGCAGGCTTTGCTAAAAAACGTATTGAATCAAGCGCCTGTTGAGTTGTACGGGTATTCGGGCCAGCCAAGAAACATACAAATTAGTCTATTTGGAATATTTTAGGGCTTAAAACGTTCGTAAACGTCTTTGCCGGAGGTTTGGTCTTTGCCAAAAAGTTCGATGTAGTTGACCGATGGCATCACATGCGATTCGTCCACGCTAACAAACACGCGTTTCAGGATTTGTAATTTGCCGTTGATGGGAAATAAGGCGATAGGGGCGCCGCGTGCATCTAATTTGACTACGAATTTGCGTTTGCGGTAGGCGAGGAAATAACCTTCGAAGGCATTCATTTCAGACTTGATGATGTCCGTATAAAGGCCATAGGCCAATGTCCGTTGAATGGTGCTTAGTTCTTCTTTTTGACCTTGATCACTGTAACGAATCCAGTAGGTATGGACGGGTGATTTTGGGTGTAAGTTTTTGTTATTGATTAGGTTGGCATCATATACGACAGTATTCGCATTCGAACTGCGCTGGATGTAGAATAATCGAACGGGAGAATCGGGTGGGGTAGGGAATCGCTCCACAGGATTTGCAAGAGTAGCCAATGCATGGCCAAGCAAGAAGGTGAGTAAGAGGATTCGTTTCATATTGGGTTTAACATCAGAAGCGGTGTGATTGTTCCCGTGGGCGCAAAGCATTTGTTCCAATAGTGGGCCAAAAATAATGAAAATTATTGGACAATATGGGTTGTCTGCTGACCTGTAATCAGCTACTTTATCCTGTAATGTTGCATTTTGGAAAAAAATACCTACCTTTGCCAAGGAAATTTAAGAAAGAAGAGGGGTTTTTAATCCCTCTTTTTGTTTTCAAGGTATTGATGGAAGATTTAAAAACGAAGGTTAACGGTTGGATTCAAGAGTATATCGGTGATGGTCCTATATTTTTAGTGGATTTATCGATAAGCAAGGGACTCAAACGCTCGTTGGTAACAATTCTTGTGGATACCATGGAAGGAATTACCATTGATGCTTGTGCCTTGATGAGCCGGAAGTTGGCCCATCACATAGAGGAAAATCTTTGGATTGAGGAAGCCTACAATTTAGAGGTTTCATCGCCAGGTTTGGATTTTCCTTTGTCACAGGGTTGGCAGTTTGAAAAGAATGCGGGTCGTACGGTAAAAGTATGGTTGAAGGATGGAGAAACTGTGATGGGAACATTGCAGGGGCATTCGGCAGATTCGATTCAGGTGTTGACGGAGAAGACGGTGAAGCATCGTAAAGTAGTAGCCAAGGAGCCAACGACGTTTGGTTTACAAGCAATAGATAAAATAAGAGTACAAGTTTCATTTCAATAAAAAAACGTAAGGATAGCAATGAACAGTGTTGAATTAATTTCGTCATTTTCAGATTTTGCTCGGGAGAAGAACATTGACAAGCCGACAATGATTTCGGTTTTGGAAGAGGTTTTTCGTACGATGATTCGCAAGAAATTCGGTTCCGATGAAAATTTCAATGTCATTATCAACCCCGAAAGTGGTGATTTAGAGATGTGGCGTACGCGCGAAATCGTGGACGATAACTCCGAAGATATTTGGGATTTTGATAAAATACCTTTGGCTGAAGCTAAATTAATCGAGCCGGATTTTGAGATTGGGGAAGAGGTGGCTGAATTGATTAAGTTGGAAGACTTTGGTCGTCGTGTGGTTCAAACTGCTCGCCAAACCTTGATTCAACGGATCAAAGATATTGAGAAAGAAGGCTTGCATGACAAGTACAAGGATTTGGTAGGGGAGTTAGTAACTTCTGAAGTATATCAAATTTTAGGTCGTGAGTTGATTTTGTTGGACAACGAAGACAATGAGTTGGTTTTACCAAAAGGAGAAATGATTTCAAAGGATCGTTTCAAAAAAGGAGAGACGATTCGTGCGGTTATTCATAAGGTTGAAATGTCCAATGGTACACCGCGTATCATATTATCTCGTGTTTCTCCTGTATTTTTAGAGCGTTTATTCGAGCAAGAAATTCCAGAAATTTATGATGGAACAATTTCGATTCGTAAGATTGTTCGTGAACCTGGTGAGCGTGCGAAAGTGGCTGTAGAGTCATTTGATGATCGTATTGATCCAGTAGGTGCTTGCGTGGGGATGAAGGGTTCTCGTATTCATGGCATTGTGCGTGAATTGCAGAATGAAAACATTGACGTAATTAATTACACAGATAATTTAGAGTTATTGGTGGCGCGTACGTTGAGTCCAGCGAAGTTAAATTCGATGGCCATTGACAAGGAGCGTCGTCGTATTTCGGTTTATTTGAATTCAGATCAGGTTTCTATGGCGATTGGTCGTGGAGGTCAAAACATCAAATTGGCTGGTAAATTAGTGGGATATGAAATAGATGTATTCCGTGATGTACCGAAAGAGGAGATGGATGACGAGGATGTAGAATTGACAGAATTCTCCAATGAGATTGAGGCTTGGATTTTGGAAGAGCTTCATAAAATTGGATTGGATACAGCGAAGCAAGTGTTGGCTTTATCTAAAGAAGAATTAGAGCGTAGAACGGAATTAGAAGAAGGTACCATTGAGGATATCTTAGCTATTTTGCGTTCAGAGTTTGAATAATACACGCGCTGTATCGAGTTAGTATTTTAAATTGAAAGCATAAGTATTTAGTAATTTATATGGCAGAAGAGAAGACAATGCGATTAAGTCTTGTAGCAAAGCAAATAAACATGGGAACGTCTACGATCCTACAGTTTCTTTCTGCTAAAGGACATAAAGTCGATAATAACCCGAATGCAAAGCTTAATTATGAGCAATTAAGTTTGTTGGCAAACGAATATGGTGCAAACCATTTGTTGGCAACAGATGAAGCTCCTAAAAAGCCTGTTGAGGAGCTTGTCGTGCCAGCTCCCGTGGTTGAGGAGAAGAAGCCTGAGCCGGTTGCTGTAGTTGAAGTGGCTCCAGAGCCTGTGAAAGCAGTAGTTCCAGAGGTGCCTGTGGTGAAGGAAGAAACTCCTGAACCTGTAGCTGAAAAGCAAGTAGGCCTAAAGGTTTTAGGTAAAATTGATTTGGACAAGAAGGGTAACCCTGTCGCTCCAAAACCAGCACCTAAACCGGAGCCTATCGCAGAGAAAGCTCCAGAACCCGTAGTGGAGGAAAAGCCAATTGTTGAAACACCAGCACCCGAGGCTGCCGTAGAACCCGTTGTTGCACCTCCAGTGGCTCCTGTTACTCCTGTTGTGGAAGACATTCAATTGATCGAAGCGAGAGGAGAGACCTTAAAAGGTTTAACTGTACTGGGTAAAATTGAATTGCCGGTAGATAATGGTCGTGATGGCCACAAGCACAAACGTAAGCGTATTGTGAAAGAGGAGAAAAAGCCTGTTGTGAATGAGCAACGGCCGACGAATCCGAATGCTGCCAATAATAAAAAGGATTTTGGTAAAAAGCCTGTTCCAGGAGCCAAGCCAGGGGGACCTCGTGAGGAACTTTCGGATAAGGATATTCAAGAGCAAATTAAGGCTACGATGGCGCGCTTGCAAGGTGCGACCAACAAGCAAAGTTTTGGTGCGGACAAACGTCGTGTAAAACGTCGTGAACGTGCGGATGCTGAAGAAGCACGCCAAATGGCTGAAGATGAAGAAGCAAAAGTATTGAAGGTAACGGAATTCGTTGCTGCCAGTGATTTGGCTTCGTTGATGGATGTTTCAGTGAATGAAGTAATCTCGACTTGTATGAGTTTGGGTATGTTCGTTTCGATCAACCAGCGTTTGGATGCTGAGGCGATTACAATCATTGCAGATGAGTTCGGCTATGAAGTAAATTTCATTTCTGCGGAAGAAGAGATTGATACGATTGAGGAAGAAGTAGAAGATGATCCCGCGGATTTGGTTCCTCGTGCGCCGATCGTTACGATCATGGGACACGTTGACCACGGTAAGACATCTCTATTGGATTATATCCGTAAGTCTAAGGTTACTGCAGGTGAGGCCGGTGGTATCACGCAGCACATTGGTGCATATTCCGTTGAGACTGAATCAGGGAAGAAAATTACGTTCTTGGATACACCAGGTCACGAAGCCTTTACGGCGATGCGTGCCCGTGGTGCGAAAGTAACGGATATTGTTATTATTGTGATTGCAGCGGATGACTCGGTCATGCCGCAAACAAAAGAAGCGATCAACCACGCGATGGTTGCTGGCGCTCCGATTGTCTTTGCATTCTCGAAAGTGGATAAAGATGGCGCTAACACGGACAAAGTACGTGAAGAATTAGCAACCATGAATATGTTGGTGGAAGATTGGGGTGGTAAATACCAATGCCAAGAAATTTCATCTAAATCAGGTTTGGGTATCAATGACTTACTTGAAAAAGTGTTGTTAGAAGCTGAGATGCTTGAATTGAAAGCGAATCCTAAAAAGAAAGCAATCGGTTCTGTCATTGAAGCTGAATTGGATAAAGGTCGTGGTTATGTTACTACGATGATGGTTCAAGATGGTACGTTGAACGTAGGTGACATGATGCTAGCTGGCGACAACTACGGTCGTGTGAAAGCGATGTTTGATCATCACGGAAATAAGATTAAAAAAGCAGGTCCATCTACACCGGTACAAGTACTTGGTTTGAACGGAGCACCTCAAGCGGGTGATAAATTGATCTGTTTGGAAAATGAGCGTGAGGCACGTGAGATTGCCAACAAGCGTGAGCAGATTTTACGTGAGCAATCGTTGCGTACGCGCAAGCACATTACCTTGGAGGAGATTGGTCGTCGGAAGGCGATTGGTACTTTCCGCGAGTTGAATGTTATTGTGAAAGGTGACGTGGATGGTTCCGTAGAAGCACTTTCAGATTCATTATTGAAATTATCTACAGAAGAGGTTCAAGTTCGTATTATTCATAAAGGTGTAGGACAAGTGTCTGAGTCGGATGTGGCATTAGCTTCCACGTCGGATGCGGTAATTATTGCCTTCCAAGTTCGTCCTTCGCCGAATGCACGTCGCATGGCGGATGCAGAACAAATTGAGATTCGTAACTACTCGATTATCTACCAAGCGATTGATGAAATCAAGGCTGCGATGGAAGGTATGTTGGCTCCTTCGTTTGAGGAAGTTATTACGGCGAATATCGAGGTTCGAGATGTATTTAAGATATCGAAAATTGGTACGGTTGCAGGATGTTATGTCTTGGACGGTACCGTTAAGCGTGCACACAAGATTCGTGTTATTCGTGACTTCGTGGTTGTTCATGATGGTGAAATTTCAGCCTTGAAGCGTTTCAAAGACGATGTTGCTGAGGTGAAATTTGGCTACGAATGTGGTATGTCGATCAAAGGATTTAATGATCTGGAGGTAGGCGACAATTTGGAGTGTTACGAAATGAAAGAAGTAAAACGTACCTTGAAATAATAGGACGTTCTTAAATAAAAAAGCCGTCCGTCGATTGACGGACGGCTTTTTTTGTTTAGGCTAGGAGTTCTTTCATGTTCACCGACTTAAAGAAGACGACGATTAATGCGGAGAATAGTCCGAGGAATAATGCTCCGATGGTAATTAAGCTTCGTTTAGGGCTTGCACGTCTCAGTGGAACTTGTGCCGGTTCTAATACTTTGAATACGGGCGTTTCTTTCTGTAGTTTGATTTTGGCTTCTGTAGTCTGATTGGTTAAATTGGAATATACATTAAATGCTAAATCAACTTCGTATTGTAATTTTTTGCCTTGGTCTTTCGCGACGTTTAAGAAAACATTGCGGTTTTGATCCTTGTAATTCGACAGGGTGAAAAGAGCTTGATCGTACCGTTTGCGAGCTTCTGCCTGGCGTTCAATAAGGAAATTAAGTTCCTTTCGCGCCTTTTCGGTACGGTAGTGGATGATGTATGTACGTAACTGGGTTAATACGAGATTGGCTATGTTTGCGGAGATAACGGGATCAAGGCTACTCGCGGTGATTCGGATTAAATTGCTTTTTTTATCAATTTCGATGACGATGGATTCTTTCAACTCTCTTAAGATGTTCGATTCCTGTTTGGTTATGTTGATTAATTCAGGGCTTAATACTCCCTTCGGAATATTAATGTTTTCCATGTCACTTATCTCCTTGTTTTTATCTCGTTTGAATATTGCGATGGGCGCATTGGAATTATCTTGTTTGATGTAATCCGATAGCTTTTGAAACTTTTTTTGTTTCAAGTTATATACAGGAGATTGGCTGAGTTCTTGCAAAAATGGGATACTCTGTACGATTTCAGGGTACATTGCCGGTTGGATTGCATCGGATCCTGCCATCGCTCCGGAAAGATTGATTCCGGCTAAGCCAGCTAAGGATGATAATCCACCTAGACTGCTGCTGGATGATCCTCCTAATTTAGAATCCACTTCGGGTAATAATTTTACCTCGGATTCATATTTGCTGTCTAAACTCAGTGACAAAAGTACACCCAGTGCAGTAAAAAGCACAGTGACAAAAAGAATCGTCAGCTTATATTGGTTAATCGCTTTCCAAACTTCCGCAAAATTGATTGCGATTTCATCCGAATTTGGCTGGGTTACGTTTGATTCGTTCATGTATCTTCGCTGTTTACTTCGGTATGTTGTTAATCAAGGTAATGATGGCAATGGATACGGAAACTAAACTGGATGTTAATCCGATGGCTTCTGCAGGAGTTAATCCTTTCTTCCGATTTTCAGGGAAGGCAGGAATGACGATTTCTGATCCCGGTTCAATCCGTGGGTTTTTCTTAAAAATGAAGAATTTACGGATCTGATTGGAAACACCATTTGCATAGGTCACATACATTTTCTTACGATTCGCATTCACGGTATAGCCACCTGCTTCCGCGATGTATTCTTTTAGGCTGAAATCTTCTTTATAGCTTACGGCTAATGGATTTTGAACCGCTCCCGTTAATTTGACCGTTTGAAGTAAACGTGGTATGGTCAATTCATCGCCGGCCATTAATTGTAGATTTTCTTGAGAAGCTGGGTTACTTAATACCTCTTTTAAATTCACACCCACTGTCATCGTGCCACGAATTAATTTTCCGCCTTCCAAATACCCTTCCGTGCGAAGTCCTCCTGCACGTTGAATTAAGTCCGAGATGCGCTGTTGGTTATTCTGAATCGCATAAGAACCTGGAAAATTAACCATACCCAAAATCTTAACCGATCGTTGTTCTTCGTAATTCGGTGATTTTCGGATGGAAACAATATCAAAAGGTTGTAAGCTTAATTGATTTCCTTCATTGCTTATTTTTAAACTTCCATCTATGGTGAAGCTGATGATTTCGATCTTCGCGGCTTGGGGTTCGGCATTCCCATGGGTAATAATACGGCGCGCTAATTCTAGATTGGCATAACTCGCGGATTCCTTTAATCCTTTCGCTTGAAGAATTAAATCCGCCACTTTCATTCCTTCTTTGTATTCAAATTCACCGGGGGCATTAACTTCACCAACAATATTGACAAATCGCTTTTCACGTAGATTCCCAATCGAAAATACTTGAAGTACATCCTCTCGTTGCAAAGGAATATCAGCCTGTTCTCCACGCAAGATTTTTCCTAAATCAATCGGTAAAACCTCTGGGTCATAATTCTCTTTCCGACGGGTTAAGGTGGCCCGATTTAAAAATGCATCTTCTCGTAGACCTTCCGATTTTTTAATCAATTCTTTGACTGTGGATAGGCCTGCTTCGATTGCGTAATTCCCTGGTCTAAACACGGCACCTTGTACCTCCACGCGATTTTCATAACGCTCAATAATGGTACCCACCGTATATACGTCCCCATTGTTTGGCAGGAATGAATCCACCTCTTCTTGGCTAATATTCAATAATTTAATTTCTCGAGATGTGTTTCGGCGAACGTTAATGGTATAGGTATAGGCCTTTTCGGTGAATCCTCCCGCATACCGTAATAGATCTTTAAAGCTTTCTCCTTTCACCATTTCATAGATGTAGGGACGCTTCACCTCGCCAATTAACTCCACACGATTCTCGTAGTCACCCACACGAATAATATCTTGGTCATTCAGGTGAATGTTGTCCTTTTGGTCTGCACGAAGTAAGAAATCATACAAGTCTAAAGTGCGAATGACCTTATTGTTTCGAATAACCCGAATGGTACGGAATGAGCCATTTCGATTAGGCCCACCGGCTAAATACAAGGCATTGAAAGCTGTAGCGAGTGAAGATACCGTGTAAGATCCCGGGAAATTAACCTCACCTGTCAATGTTACTTTGATGCTGCGAACACCCGCTAAAGTCACCTGTGCTGAAGAACCACTGCCTGGTTTGTTTAGTCCTTGGTAAAGTTGGCGCAGCCGACTAATAATTCGCTCACTCGCCGCGTCTATGGAAAGGCCGTTCACGTAAATCGGGCTTAAATTTAAAATCTTCACTGTTCCTTCCGGGCTAACGGTCACTTTAAAATTGTCGAGGACATCTCCGAAAATATGAATATCCAATTCGTCATCTGGGCCCAAAGAATAATTCTTAGGTGTGGCAATGCGCATATTAGGCTCAAAACTTAATTTGTCATTTTGAAATAAACTTGCGCCAAATATCTTTTTATCTAGCGCGTTAGTAACACGCTTTTGTAGGGTATTGTATTGATTAACAAGGCTATCATTGTAAATGTCAAGAGGTCTTGCTAATAGTTTGCGCTCATCTAAGTTTAGGGGACTTTCGACTTGTAAGGGTTGATTGACGCGTGCAGGATTATTAATGACGATGGTTTTGTTGGCCCGACTATCCTGTGCAGTACTTTTTTCTGATGCATTATTTTTCAGGTAAGGGTCAGCTGGCGCAGCTTGAATGCTGTTCATTCGCTCGCGCATTTTGGCAATGTCAGCAGAGGTATATCCCTGCGTCATGGCTGCTTTTTCAATATCACTTTCCGACATGCCGCTTGCCTGAGCCTTTTCCATAAAAAGCGTGACCTCGGCGTCGGTTAAATCATCCACACTTCTTTTGGGAACGCCCACCGAAAACTGCGCAAAGCTTGATTGGCTTAGCAGCATCATGGCTAGGCATGAAAAAAGGAAGAAGTGAAATCTTAAGTGTATGTTAAACCTC
Organism: Cytophagaceae bacterium; assembly: GCA_947452215.1. Lineage (GTDB taxonomy): Bacteria > Bacteroidota > Bacteroidia > Cytophagales > Spirosomataceae > Aquirufa. The sequence continues at coordinate 15,309 of CANGCD010000031.1, forward strand.
ATCATGTACTTTCAATATTTCTGTAAAGGTAAGTATTTTATGGCTTTCTACCCTTTTTTAAAACTTTGGACAGGATAGATTTCGTTTCCATTTGACAAATGGTTTCTTCAATGAAAAGTCAAAATCAAATAAGTAGGCCATTGAAATTTCATGGGCTCCTCCTGCGGCTGGCCCCAGTTGGGAAAGTGTCAAATCATACGAATAGCCAATGGAAAAATTATCTTGTTTATAGCCAATCAACGCAACCATGGATTCTCGATTGGGATTTCCCATTTTGGATTTTGCTATCGGAATCCCACGATACCATAGACCAAAGACCATGGGCGACCATGTTAAATAGGCCCCCATATCCAATTGTTGGAAATCGCCTTGTTGTTTATAATGAATCACAGGACTTATACTCTTTTCGTTATTCCGTTCCTGGTATGAATCTGCCTCGTAAAAATTCTCTTGGAGAATGATTTTGGTGCCTAATTGAACACTGAATTTGGTTGCCAATATTTCATCCGAGCTCGAAATGAGTGATTTATTCGGTTGGTTAATGTGATGCGCAGCCACGCCAACCCAATAATTTCGTGTGTTCAATAAGCCTCCTACAGTTAAGTCAACATACGCCCGCTGGGTATTCATGTTATTCAATAGCGGGTCATTGCTTGCCCCTAAACTACCACTTGTGAGTAAATTGCTGATTTGATCCCCCGTAATCAAGTTGTTCATGTCCAAACCTCGATTCACATAGGTACCTTGCATACCCAGTGAAAGCGTTTGATCCGGACTCAAATCGATGTGATAGGCATACTGTAAGCCCAAACTTGTCGTTTTTAGATTGGCAAATTGCTTGTCGGTCGTCGCAATAATCCCCACTCCACTGTTGAACCGACCTAAACTTAAATCCGCCGAGAAGGACGTAAATTGGTAGTTGGCTTCCAAATTCGGCCACTGATTTCGGTAATTAAAGTTGACCTTGGAAGTACTATTGATGCCGGCAAATGCGGGGGATATTAAAAGAGGGGCTGCATAGAATTGAGACAATTGCGGATCTTGTGCTTGACCCAGGAATGGGATACAAACAATCAGTAGGCGAAACACGAAAATGGCCAAGCTTTTTTTCATACCGCTCAATATAGCCCCGCAATTTAGGGTATCGCTTTACAAAAACCAATAAAATGCGTTAATTTGTGCTACCTGACCCAAAACCTATGCTTCGGAGCATTTTCATTTTTTGCTTACTGATGGGGGTGAATTTTTTCACCTGGGGGCAGCGCATCGTCTATCGAAACAATTGTTTGACACAATGTGCCGATTGTACGAATGGAAGCTCCAGTGATCGAGCGACTGTCTTTGAGTTTTCAGAAGACATGCCGAAAACGACCAAGTATTTCTGGGATTTTGGGGATACTGGTTCTGCTAATAATACGTCAACGGATCGAACGGGCCAACATCAATATTGTTCTCCGGGCGCCAAGACGGTTACACTGACTTTACAAGCGGGCTCTGTCACAACCAAATATACCCAAGTCGTGCAGGTAGGTCAATTGCCTTATATCTACTTAGGAAAAGATGAAAAGGATACGACAATCACCATTTGTAATGGCCAAAAGGTTCCGCTTAAGGCCTTTGGCAAGGTGGGGAAACCCAATTATCCGGTCACTGTTGCTTGGTTTCCACGTGGACAGACGACGGATGAAATTCTAGCGGATTCCTCAGGTTGCTATTCCGTTCAAGTTACTGAACCCGTTTCCGGTTGTACGGTGGAGGCGAAAATGCAAGTGAAAATATGTGGCGAACGCGATCCCAACGCGAATATTAATAAATATGTTGACGCCTGGTATTTCGGTAATGGTGCCGGCGTCCTATTTAATGGTTCACCCGATAATCCCAAAGATACCACAGGTGGTTTAGTCGTGCCGGAAGGTGTAGCGAAAATGACGGACCCTACTAATAGTTTGATTTTTTATACGGATGGACAAAAAATCTTTGACCGGAATAACAATCCCATTTATGCGCTAAGTGATACAACCAAACGACTCAATGGAGACCTTACCAATACGCAAGGGGTGACAGTCATTCCGAAAACTTCCTGCAAAGGATGTCAAGCAGAATATTATGTTTTTACCCTATCGAAGAATACTAAAGGGGAGAATCTGCTCTATTATAGCATCGTAGACATGAAACTCAACAAGGGCAAGGGTGGAATATCTGCCTTAAATCAATTGCTCAGCCCGGTTCCCACAACCGCACGATTACTGGCTTCCGAAGGCGGCCAAGGCTATTATTGGCTAGTCGCACAGGATTTAAATTCCAATACAACGCGAACTTTTAAAGTTTCCAATACCGGTATTTCAGCCCCTCAGTTAAGTCAAGGAGGAACCCAAATGACCAGTACAACTGGGAATGGATCCACCACGAAAATTTCAGTGGATTGGACCAAAATGGCCGTTGCCATTCCAGGTCCCCCTCGCAATAAAGTTGACCTATACGATTTTGACCCATCAAGCGGTAAGCCTACATTTACGATGAGTATCGATTTGGGGCCTAGCCCGCCTGTTGTGTATGGCTTAGAATATTCACCCAATAAGGATGTGCTTTATGTGAGTTTAAAGGGGGATGGGTCAAGTGTCTCTTCGAAAATATTGCAATTCGATCTGTCTTCTAAAGATTCAGTGAAGGTGGCTAAATCCAAAATGGAATTATATTCGAGCATGGAGAAAATTGGGGCTTTGCAAGTGGATCCAGTTTTCAATACCGTCATATTTGTTGCCATCGATGGTAGCAATACCTTGGCAAAAATAA
>CANGCD010000032.1 GCA_947452215.1 Cytophagaceae bacterium
ACAAGTGAAAGGAGGAAATTTCAAATTACGCGAGGGGGCAAGCTTTGTTATTCGGGTTAAAAATCGCGGAACGCAGGCATTGGCGAAAGAGATTCCGGTACCCTTAACGGTGAAGATTGAAGGAATGGGGAGTCGGGTTGACCTAGAATCCTATACCTTCAAAGATGGCATTGCGCCAGGAGAAACAATTTCTGTGGTGAAAAACAACAATGGTCCGTGGACCGGAAATTTAGGTTGGACCGCAGAAAACGCAGGTAACTATACGATGGAAATTGCCTTAGATCCAAAGGCGACAATCGCGGAATCGAACCGAGGAAATAATGGGTACCGTCAAGCGATTACGGTGAATAACACATCGACTTTATCGAGCTACATGGTAGAAAAAATATTCCGTGCGGGAGCTACGGAGTGGACTGGAAATCAGGTCGTAGACAAATTACGTTTAATCACGAATCCGGAAAGCATCGCGATGGGCGTAGCCATGAAGGGAGCGGCAGGTACATGGAATGCGAAGCGCGCGGCAGATTTATCTGCTGAAAACAAGGCCTATTTTGTGGCATTGGCGAAAGTCATTCGTCCACAGGATGTGGAGATGTGGGAGCGTTTGGCGAATGCTTGGAAGATCGAAATTCCAAGTACGGAGGCAAAAGGTAAGGTGGTCAAAATAACGCTTCAAACAATCAAAGAAGCGATGAAATACAGCCCAGCGGAATTCAAGGTTCCGGCAGGTGCTACGGTGGAATTGATTTTTGAAAACGTGGATGCGATGCAGCACAACTGGGTATTAGGAGCTTTGGGCAGCCAAGAAAAAATTGGTTTGGCGGCAGATAAGATGATCACGGCGGCAGATGGCGCAGCGAAAAACTACATTCCATCGATGCCAGAAGTATTGGCATTCACACCATTAGTTGAATCCGATGGCCGCGTGAAAGTGGTCTTCAAGGCGCCAAGCGTACCAGGCAATTATCCGTTCTTGTGTACTTTCCCAGGACACTGGCGGATTATGAATGGGGTGATGAAGGTGGAGTAGAGGTAAGAGTGAAGAGTGAAGAGTGAAGAGTGAAGAGTGAAGAGAGCGGACGTCCTTCGGACGGATATTTATAACCCTAGGCTTTAGCATAGGGATTTCACGATCATACCTACTCCCCAGACTAAAGTCTGGGGTTATAAAAAAACATCTCGACAAATCCCCTCAGGACTCTGGACTATTTCCCTACTGGACTAACCCCCTCCGGAGTATTTCCCTCCGGACTGACCACTGTCCACTGACTACTGACCACTGTTTCCTGACTTTTTCCGTACCTTTGCCGCATGAAGTTCGAAATTGAAAAGTTAGACCCGAATTCCAAGGCACGGGCAGGGAAATTAGAGACCGATCACGGGGTGATTGAAACACCCATTTTCATGCCGGTGGGTACCGCGGGGACCGTCAAAGCCGTACACATTTCCGAATTATCAAAACCCATCAATGCCCAAATCATTTTGGGAAATACCTACCATTTATACCTCAGACCGGGCCTCGATGTGATCGAAGCGGCGGGTGGATTGCATAAATTCAACGGTTGGGATAAGCCGATTTTAACCGATTCAGGCGGCTATCAAGTCTATTCTTTGGCAGGAACCGGTCGGAAAATTCAAGAAGAAGGTGTCAAATTCAAGTCGCACATCGACGGCAGCACACACTTTTTCAGCCCGGAAGGCGTGATGGATATTCAGCGCACCATTGGTGCCGATATCATGATGGCTTTCGACGAATGTACCCCATATCCGTGCACGTACGAATACGCGCGCAAGTCGATGGACATGACCCACCGCTGGTTGGACCGTTGTATCACACGTTTCGATGAAACTACTCCCAAATACGGCTACAACCAAGCTTTATTCCCCATCGTACAAGGAAGTGTCTATTCTGATTTACGTAAAGTTTCGGCGGAATACATTGCCTCAAAAGGTGCTTTTGGGAATGCGATTGGAGGACTTTCCGTAGGTGAGCCTGTGGAAGATATGTATAAAATGGCTGATGAGGTAACTGATATTTTACCGAAAGACAAGCCCCGTTATTTGATGGGTGTAGGTACTCCGGCAAATATTTTGGAAGGCATCGGATTGGGAATCGATATGTTTGATTGCGTGATGCCTACTCGAAATGCGCGGAACGGTATGATTTTCACGACGCAGGGTTTCATCAATATCCGTAATGAAAAGTGGAAAAAGGACTTTTCAGTGATCGACCCATTCTTTGCGGAGGATATCCATGGTCAATATACCAAAGCTTATTTGCGCCACCTCGTGCGCTGCGAGGAGCTTTTGGGACCTATGATTGCAAGCGTATTTAATCTGCGCTTTTACATGTGGATGGTTGGCGAGGCGCGCAAGGAAATTCAAGCTGGCACGTTTACCGCATGGAAAAATCGGATGATTCCGCAGTTCATGAACCGCTTATAAGCATCAAGGAATCGGTAGAACCTTGCTTTCTTTAAAACTCGAAAGGATAACCATGGTGGAAGTCGCGGCTACTTCTTCGATTTCGTTGATTTTTTCCAACATCAATTTCTGGTAGGTCGAGATATCTTTGGAAATGATCTTCAACATAAAATCGCCCGATCCGGTAACGTGGTGACACTCGATTACTTCGGGAATTTGGTTGATTTGACGCACAAAAGATTCCGTTACTTGCTTTTTGTGGCCTGTTAACGTTACCGTTACAAAGGTGCTAACACCTAAACCGATTTTATCGCGATCTACTTGAGCATGATAGCTTTGGATGATTCCCAATGCCTCTAATTTCTTCACACGTTCCAAGGTGGGAGCTGGCGAAAGACCTATTTCCTTGGATAATTGGGCATTGGTAATCTTCGCATTTTGCTGAAGAATTTCCAATAATTTATGATCAATCTGATCTAGTTTGGTGATGCTCATTTGTTGATTTGAAAAAACAAAAATAAAGATTTTTTAAGGAAATTTTAGCTTAGGTCTTGCATAAATAACTTTAAGGTTCTACTTTTGTACCCACAAAACGCGAAAGTAGCTCAGCTGGTAGAGCGCGACCTTGCCAAGGTCGAGGTCGCGGGTTCGAACCCCGTCTTTCGCTCAAAACGAGAAGGCACCTCTAGGTGCTTTTAAGTTTTACAGGGCTGCCTGGGTGGTGGAACTGGTAGACACGCAGGACTTAAAATCCTGTGAGCCGAAACGCTCGTATGGGTTCGATTCCCATCCCAGGTACATAAATCGACTGAAAACCTTCTAAGGAAACTTGGAAGGTTTTTTTGTTTTAAACTGACCTGTAGAGACGCGATACTTCGCGTCTAGTCGCTAGTCGTCAGTCCCTAAAGTGTATTTTTATAACCCCAGACTTTAGTCTGGGGGATAAATAAGCTTTGATGATCCCTAGGCTAAAGCCTAGGGTTATTAGAATTCTGTTCGAAGAACTTCCACACCCCTTATTTCTAAACTCTTAGCTCTTAACTCTATTTTCTTGCATCTCCCCCACACAATCCGTAGTTTGCATTAAAATCAAACCTATCCATGAACAAAATTCTGTTTCTTCTCTTGACAGGCTTTGCGGCAACTGCGCAAATCCTCTCCCCGATTCAAAAATCGCATCCCCAAATGGATGACAAGCGTTTGGCTTACATCGACACCGTAATGGAGGAATACGTCAAAAAAAATTGGATGATTGGGTCCACGACGTTAGTCATCAAGGACAATTCGGTCGTTTATTTTAAGTCGAACGGCTATGCCGATTTGGCGAATAAAAAACCGATGACCAACGAGGCGATATACCGCATCATGAGCCAAACCAAAGCCATCACGAGTGTGGCGATCATGCAGCTTTTCGAGGAAGGAAAGCTTCATTTAGACCAGCCCGTCAGTGATTTTATTCCTGAATACGCAACACAGACGGTACTAAAAGAATTCAATCCCGCTGATTCATCCTACACGACGGAACCCGCGAAGCGTAAAATTACCATACGTGATTTATTGAGCCACCGCTCAGGCATCGACTATGCGGCCATAGGATCTGCTAACATGAAAGCAATTTATGCCAAAGCGGGAATTCCTTCAGGTCTCGGCAATTTTAATGCGGTATTATTGGACAAAATGAAAGCATTGGGCCGCTTGCCCTTAGTGCACCAACCGGGCGAAAAATTTACTTATGGGTTGAATACCGATTTGCTAGGTTGTTTAGTAGAGGTAATATCAGGCAAAACACTGGAGGACTATTTCAAAAGCAATATTTTTGAACCCCTTGGAATGAAAGACAGCTATTTCACGGTTCCCTTGGAGAAAAAATCGCGTTTGCCGATGGTCTATACCGAGAATGCTGATAAACAAATTATCCCATGGGATCCCAATTTCCGCAATTTAGATCCGAATTATCCACTTTATCCACATACCTATTTCTCAGGCGGCGCTGGACTATCCATGTCGACATTCGACTATGCGATATTTTTACAAATGTTGGCCAATGGCGGCGTTTACAATGGAAAACAAATCCTAGGCCGTAGAACTATCGAGCTGATGACAAGCCCACAGATTAGCATGGGGAATGATGATTTCGGATTAGGCTTTAGCATCACATCCAAAAAATCTGCACAATTGGATGTAACATCTGAAGGCAGTTACGGCTGGGGAGGATATTATGGAACAACCTACTGGACAGATCCCAAAGAGAAAATGGTTGTTCTCATTATGACACAACATACACCCAATTCACACGGGGATTACGGTCAAAAAGTTAAGAACATCATTTACGGAAGTTTGAAAAAATAGCCTTGTCACGCAGGCTTGGCGCCTGCTGGACCGTGCGGTGGGCGGACGCTGCCGGGGTCGCTGACCCCGGCAGCGTGGTCACGCCAGGCGCCAAAGCCCTAACGATTTTCAATTTACATTTCGTATTTTTGAGACTGATAATCTGAAGTATGCAAAAAATAGTCATCACCATCTGTTCCATTAACTACCTCGCACAAGCCAAAACGCTCGGCGATTCCTTAATGAAACACAACCCCGATTATACCTTTTTAATCGGATTGGTGGACAGACTCGATGCTTCACAAGTAGACACGAATCTATTACCTCCCTATACCCTCGTAGAACTGCATACAATTGGCGTAGAAGACCTCGATGAGATGTGTGCCCGCTATGACATCACCGAACTAAATACGGCCGTAAAACCGTACTTTTTAGACTACGTCTACCAAAACCACCCGGAAGCGCAGTTTGTCCATTATTTTGACCCCGATATCATCATCTACCAGCCATTAACGGAAATCGAAAATGGTCTAAAAGATCATAGTCTATTTTTGACACCGCATACGCTGAAAGCGTATCCAGATGACGCTTGCAATCCCAACGAGCGTGGTCTCTTGAATACGGGTTTGTATAATCTTGGATTTATTGGAACCAAACGTAGCGAGACCACACACAAATTCTTACAATGGTGGAAAGATCGCCTGTTTGACCAGTGCTACATCGATTTGGCAAATGGGATGTTTGTAGACCAATTATGGGTGAATTTCGCACCAATTTTCTACGAAGACGTTTTTGTCAGTCGGCACCTTGGCCTCAACATGGCCTATTGGAATCTGCATGAACGCCAAATAACAAACGATAACGAACCCTATCAAGTCAACGCGAAATACCCTTTAATTTTCTTCCATTTCTCGGGCTATTCGCCAGAAAAGCCAACGGACATTTCGAAATACCAAGACCGATATAGCTTCCAGGAAAAAGGGGATGTAGCTAGTCTATTTGATTATTATGCCCAAGCACTCATTAAAAACGGACACAAGGAATTAAAACAATACGCCTGCTATTACATTAAGCCAGCAGAAAAAGGCCCCGTTAAACGTTATTTGCGTGTTCGCAAATATGCGAGCATGCCCTTCCGCTGGATCATCCGCCTCATCGAGAACGCATAAAAACAAAAAAGTCATGCGACAAAATCGCACAACTTTTACTTACTCTGTGTTCTAAAATTTAATACTCTATTTCAATCAAAGACAATTTTCCTTGAAGTCTTGCTCATTTAAAAACATGCATCTGTTTTCCAAGAAGCACAAGATTGCAAATTTCATTAATTTGACCTTCTTTTTCCTAATGAAAGCAACAACTAGATGTCCTATTTTTTAAAATAAGGACATAATTCGAAAAAATCGCGTAAAAATAATACCTTTGCAAATGTGTTATCACACAACATTGTTCTAAAAATATATGTTCTTATTTAATGCTCTATTAAGCCAATTTATTTCCATTATCCTTGTGATATTCAATTGGAAAGAAAATAAAAATACCATCTATTTAGGAGGCTTTCTTTTTATCATTTCGTTATATAGTTTAACTCATTACTTCGCTGTATTTGGTAGCTCAGCATTTTGGTTAGCCATTTTCTACGGAAACTTCGCGCCCATCATGATGATGGCCGGACCCTTGTTATACTTTTATGTTCGTGGAATTATTGAAGACACTTACATCTTAAAAAGAACCGATTTCTTCCATTTTATTCCAGCGATTATTATTTTCATCGGAAATGTGCCCTACTATTTAACACCTTTTTCAGTCAAATTACAACTCGCACAAAGTATATTGAATAACATGAACCTATTAAAGTCGGCGAGTGTGAATTTCATTTTTCCGATTAAAGCGAATTATGTAATGCGCGTAAGTTCTTTAATGATTTATGCTGTTATCAGTTATTATAAAATTTGGAAATATAGGCCAAATTTGAAAAAATCGATTCCTGTCCAACAATACCTGTTAACCTACCGATGGTTAAACATGTTCTTTATCTCCTTAATTATATTGTTGCTTGCACTTGGATTAATGACGGCTAGTTTCATCCAAAAAACGCCTAAGGAAACCTATGGTGCACTCGATTTGGTACATAATCTCGGTGGGATTATGGTATTGCTTTTGTCCGTGAGCTTACTAATATTTCCCCAAATCTTATACGGTTTTCCTGTATATCATGAAGTCCCTGATTTGCCCAAATTAAAAACACCAATCATCCCCACACCTTTACTCGATTCCGAGGAAAAGGATGAAGAAAATCCATTCATTGAATTGCGTGATCAAATCAATGCCTATCTAGCGGAAGAAAAACCCTACCTGAATCCTGATTTTTCAATTGGGGATATGGCAACTGCCCTAAAATCGCCACAGCATCATATATCGTATTGCCTCCGCGTCTTGTTCAAGCAAAGTTTTCCGAAGTTGAAAACCACCCTCCGAATACAATATGCCCTTGAACTTTTAAATTCAAACGAATTCAATCATTTAAGCATTGAAGGAATTGGCCAAATGGCAGGATTTACTTCACGCTCAAGCTTTTATGCCGCATTTCAAGCTGAAATGGGCTGTTCTCCAGGCGAGTACCTTGAAAGGAAGTAAGAGTTTTGTTGTAGAGACGCGATACTTCGCGACTTTCTTTCGTATGATTAGACGCGAAATATCGCGTCTCTACAAAATCGAAAACTCCACCCGTCTATTCTGTGCTCTTCCCTCCTCAGTATCATTCGAAACTTTAGGTTTCTTAGACCCATAGCCCTTCGATATAATACGTCCTGCAGGAATGCCGGCGTTCAACAAATACGTCTTCACCGCATCTGCGCGCGCTTGTGACAGGGCATCATTAATCACATCCGTACCCGTATTATCCGTATGACCGCTGATTTCAATCCGCAAGGATGAATTCTCTAACATAACCTGGGCCATCCGCTTTAATTCCGGCTCAGACTCGGGTGTCAGCGTCGCTTTATTCAAATCAAAAAACAAGTTATTCACTGTTATTGTGCTACCCTTCGCGATCGGCGCCATAGCCAAATCTCGCCCATCCAATTCCAAGTAACGACCACGTAATTTACTTAAATCCAAATTCAATGAACTTGGCAAAAAGCCATCGGCTTTCGCAGTTATCCCATAATTCGTTCCGTAAGGTAAAACCAACTTATATTGCCCCGAACTCGGGTCCGGCGTCGCCTGGCCTATTATTTTTCCCGTCTTTAAATCCTCATAACTCACAGAAGCACCCACTGGCACCTTACCCGCCGCATCACTCACCTTTCCCGAAAGTAAAACGACCGATTCCGACACTTCCGAAGAGCCAATGCGAGGACTCGATTTCACGTCTTGTTGGATGATAGGTGCTGCGACAACAACTGGCTCAGGTTCTGGCTCAGGCTCAATTGCTATCCGAAAAATATCCTTTTTGCCTGTTTCCGTTGAGGATAAAAAATAGGCATAATCGCCTTTGGCGGCCAATGTATAATAGGCATCATACGCACTCGTATTTACCGGTGGGCCGATGTTCACCGGCTTACGCCAAGATGTCCAACCATTCCCCAAACGTTTCGACATGTAAATATCTTGCGAACCCTGTCCACCCGGTCGGTCTGATGAAAAATACAACGTCCTGCCGTCCGCAGCCAAGAAAGGTGTGGTTTCTGAAAATTCGGTATTAATCCCATCCCCTAAATTCTCCGGCCTCGACCAGCCTGCATCACCCAATATACTCACATAAATATCATCCCGATCGCTATTTTTCTTCTCCGCAAAGGCTAATAGCAAGGCTTTTCCATCCATGGATAAATAAGCGTATTCATTCTTTCCCCGGCTCAACTTCTCATAACTAGGTATGTTGATTTTCTCGGGAATCGACCAGCCACCTACAATCTTCTTGGCCAAGGAAAAACCACGCGATTCGTATGTTCCATTGATATAGGCTCCCTTTAACAGGATGGTTTGACCATCCGGAGAGATCGATAAAATCGTATTGTATTGATCCCGATTCAACACATCTGGCATGCGTCGCGCTGAACTCCATACGTCACCCACGCGCTCACTGTACCAAATATCCTGCGATCCTGCCACCGTTTCTGAACCCTGCGTACCAAAACGATTGGAGGGATGGCTCTTCCGACCAAAATACAAGGTCTTGCCATCCGGCGCCATCACGGGATTCAACTCAGCATAGGGACTATTCACCGCAGAACCCAGGTTTTCCGGATTCTTCTGTCCAATAGCCGAAATCGACACCAATAAAAAAACGCAAACTAGCCTCGATAAATCCATTTTTTCTCCATTTTCTCCGGCTCATAGGCCATGATGTAATCGACCAAAGCCTCCGGATTTGTCTCCACTTGCAAAGCCTCCAAATTAGGGGATTTCAAAAATCCTTCGTCAACCATATGCTGTAATTGGGCCAACAAATGATCAAAATAACCATTCGTGTTCAACACAGAAATAGGCATTTGATGCAAATCCAATTGCTTCCAAGTCAACATTTCAAACAACTCGTCTAAGGTTCCGAAACCACCCGGTAAGGCAATAACGCCATCAGCCAACTCCGCCATTTTCTGCTTGCGGCTGTGCATCGTTTCCGTCACATAGCATTCCTGAATTCCTTTATGCTTCACCTCCCATGGTTCCATAAACGACGGAATCACACCAATCACATGACCCTCCAAACGTAGGTATTCATCGGCCAATACACCCATAATCCCTACGCTTCCCGCTCCAAAAATCAACTTACAATCGTATTTCCTAAAGGCTTGCATCAAGGCTTTCGCCTCTGCTTCATAAATCGGGTTATGGCCTTTCGATGAGCCGCAATACACTAAAATCGTTTTAGACATGTATGAGTTGTTTTAACGCATCCGCTAGGCGCGTATAGGTAAACGTAAATTGTAAGTCTTTTTGTATTTTCTCAGAGGAAACAAAATTTCCACCCGTAACCAAAACGGCCATTTCGCCTAGCACCATGCGCAAGGCCCAAGCAGGAACCTTTGGCCACCAAATAGGCCTGTGATAGGCCGCCGCAATCTGTTTTGACATCTCCGCATGTGTCACCGGTAAAGGCGCAACCGCATTGTAAACGCCATGCGCATGCTCGTCCGTCAGTGCACAAGCAAACATTTTAACCAAATCTTGAATGTGAATCCAGGATTGTCCTTGTGTCCCGCGACCTAAAATGACACCCGCAAACCAACGAATCGGTCGGGCCAACACCGGGAATATACCCCCATTCGCACCCAAAACTAAACCAATCCGCAATTTCACGACGCGCAAACCTTGAATTTCATCCACGGCTTTTTCCCAGGCTACCGTACAGGTACTTAAAAAATCTTGGCCCGAAGGAGTCATTTCCGTGCAAAGTACATCGCCGGAATCAGCACCATAATAGCCAATCGCTGAAGCTGATACAAAGGTATGAACCTGGTGCTGTCGAGTTTTTAAGGCCTCCGCTAGCAAGTGTGTAGATGCGACCCTCGAATGAATTAATTCCTTTTTACGAGCGTCCGTCCAGCGCTTATCCGCTATCCCTGCCCCCGCCAAATGCACAATCGCATCGATGTTATCTAAGGCATCTGCTGCCAAAAAACCTTTGTCAATATCCCAACCGCCCTGACGGGATAATATACGGGTTTGATGACCCAGCGCATGTAAATATGCCTGTAATTCCTGCCCGATAAAACCCGATCCGCCGGTGATGAGAATGCGCATTAATTTCCTTTTTTGATTGCTTGATAAATCACTTCATTAATGCCCGTACGAATATTAGCATCCGATATTTTGCTATTATTCCGTGTAGGATAAACACGATTGGATAAAAATACATAGACCAAATCTTGCGTCGGATCCACCCACGTATATGTGCCTGTGAAACCGGAATGACCAAAGCTTGCTCCACTCGCCGAAACCGCAGCAGAGATTCCTGGTTTCTTACGATCTGGCTTATCAAATCCTACACCCCGGCGGGAGTTTTCTTCCACCGAAAGCGGATAAGAAGTCCATTGCTTCATCGTTTTTTCCTCGATAAACTGTTGGCCTCCATAATAACCATTTTGCAAATACATTTGCATCAATTTCGCGAGGTCATTGGCATTACCAAACAAGCCCGCGTGACCACTGATGCCATCTAGTAAAGCAGCTCCTTCATCATGTACTTTGCCATGAATCAACGTCTTACGGAACAATGAATCGTATTCGGTCGGGACAATGCGTGCCAAAGGAAAATACTTCTCCGCTTGGAAAACCAAGGTACTCGCTCCTAAGGGTTTATAGAATGTGTCTGCTAAGTAATTTGTCCATGTTTTGCCCGTAATGCGTGGGGCAATTTGAGGCAATAAATAATACGATAAATCCGAATACACATATTCCTTTTTCTCGCGCAGCGGGGAATTTTTTATTGCATCCGTAACTTGAGCACTGATGCTGCGATGAGCCCATAGATTCGGTGCGACTTGAATCGGATATTCTTCGGAAGACGCATACGAAAGCGTTCGTGGCTTCCACCGCGTTACTTCTGATTTAATGTCCACGCAGGAATCCCAAAGATTCTTCTGCGTACGAATGATTTTTTTGATTCGTTCTTCGCCTGCAGCTTTGGTCAAATACTTTTCAACAAACGAATATTGCATATCGTTTTTGGCATAACGCTGATTGAATTTTTTGCTATGCACTATCATGTCGGTGCTATCAATGTAATCTTGCCAAAAAGGAATCCATGCACGCAAGCGCGCTTGATGAGTCAATACGTCCAAATACTTCAAGTCCTTCTTATTGCTTTGGGCAAATTCCGGAATCAGTTCCCCCATCGTCGTTTCCAAGGTAAATTTTCCTTGGTCTTGCCATTTCATCAAGGCCGGTATTGAGGTAGAAATTTTCGTAATCGATGCTAAATCGAAGATATCCGACTTTTTCAGTGGCTCTTTCGATTCATAAGTTTGGCTACCAAAAGCCTTGTGGTAAATCACCTTGCCCTCTTTGGCAATCAACACCACAACACCCGGAGCACCTTTGATATCGATGGCCTTTTGTGCCAAAGAATCGACATGTTTGTTCAAATAAGTGCCAGAAATGCCAACCGCCTCCGGTAGCACATTGTATTGCAAACGACCTAAACTAGGAGTTAAAATCCCCATGCCAGCGGGATAATCTGCTGACGCACTAACAGGCATTTTCCCTTCTGCCGCGATACCGCCGAAAATCAATGAGGCCGCCGCTTCTTGTTGGGCCACCCCATCCTGATACGTCAATACCAATCCGCCCAAATTCTTCAAATTCTCAAAAGACTTCAACGTAAACGGATTAGCGAAATAAGACAAGATGGTTTTCGGGGTCGCAAAACGTTTAACAAGTGCTTGAATTGGCGCTTTGATCGCATAATTATTGACCGGTCGGTAAGAAATTCCATGCAAGCCCATCAACACGACATTGTAATTTTTTAGGGCGTTTTCCACGCGGGTAATCGTCGAGTCTGCACTCGTTTCATCCAAGTAGAAGTGTTCCATCTCAACGTAATTTTGAGCCAATTTTTGGAACTCCGTTGGGAATACGCCCCCATAATTGGCTTTTCCGATCGCCAACGTAGCAATTTTCAAGGTATCCAAACGGCGCAAAGGAATTAAATCGAACGGGTTTTTTAACACCGTCGCCGATTTCTCTGCGAGTGTGCGTTTGAGTAAATCCGCTTGAAGAGGATTGAGTTCTTCGATTAAGCTATTGATTTCGGTGGGTTGGTAGTGATCAAGGCCGGCCCAAGCTTTGGCATTTAAGATACGACGAACGCGCTTGTCAAGTTCCGCTTCCGTGATTTCACCTGCAGTTAACGCTTTTTTGATTGCATTAAATGCGGCAGGCACATCGACAAAGGTTTCCAAAATATCGTTACCTGCCAAGAACGCTTTGACATTCGCTTGGCCTTCGGGGAACATTTTGGTTGCTCCTTTCATATCCATGGCATCGGTAAATACGAGGCCTTCAAATTTCAGTGAATCACGCAATAGGCCTGTCACAATGGGTCTTGACATCGTCGATGCGAGCATCGCAGTGGTGTCCAGCGCTGGTATGCTTAAGTGGCCTACCATAACACCCTGAAGGCCTTTTTTGATTAATTCGCGGTAGGGAAAAAGTTCCAAAGAATCCAATCGATTGCGCGAATGCGTCAAAACCGGAATGTCATAATGAGAGTCGACGCCCGTATCGCCGTGGCCGGGAAAATGTTTGGCCGAGGTAATGATTCCGCCTTTTTGCAAGCCGCGCATGTAAGCAAGGGATTTGCTCGTTACCGCGTCGCGGTTTTCGCCGAAAGAACGGAAGTTGATGACAGGGTTATTGGGATTATTATTCACATCGACCACGGGAGCGTAATTGATATGCACTCCCATGCGCTTGCATTGTTGGGCGATTTGGAAGCCCATTTTCTCGATGAGCGCATCGTTGCCTTGTATCGCGCCGAGCGTCATTTGGTAAGGGTAGCGAACCGTTGAGTCCAAGCGCATGTTTAGCCCCCATTCCAAATCCATGCCGATGAACATAGGCACTTTCGACATCGCCTGAAGTTTATTAACCAATCGCGCTTGATTGGTTGGGTAACCGGCAAACAGCACGAATCCGCCTACGTGATAATTTCGAACGATGTCGTAGAGACGGGCCGTGTCATAGGTCGCATTCGTGTTCCCGCGCGGCATAAGCACTTGGCCGATTTTCTGGTCGACCGACAGGCTTTTCATGACCGAATCTACCCATTTGGATTTGGTATGGGGAAATAGGTCTGTTTGGCTAAATGCGGAATTGCCTAAAGAGATAAAAAGTAAGGCAAGGAGAATGCGTTTGATCATGTTAGCAAGGAGGTAATGGATTGTGAAAATACGGAATCTTTGGGATTTTTTTGCTTGGATTTTCGTAAGCGGGAAAGGAATTGTATTTTTGGAGCTTAATTAGATGAACGTATGAGAAAAAAAATTGTTGCTGGAAACTGGAAAATGAATAAGACGGCTGCTGAGGCATTCGTGTTGGCTACTGAAGTAGCGCAATTGGTGAAGTCGGACGTACCGGCGGACGTACAAGTGATAATGGCGACGCCAGCCTTGTATTTGACAGGTGTTTCTCAGGTAGTTGAGGGCATTGATAATTTAGCTGTTGCGGCACAAAACTGCCACGAAAAAGCATCAGGAGCGTATACGGGCGAGATTTCGGCGGTGCAATTGGCATCTGCTGCGATTCCTTACGTATTGATTGGTCACTCGGAGCGTCGTGAATATTTTGCGGAGTCAAATGAGCAATTAGCTGCCAAAGTGGATGCGGCATTAGCGAATGGTATCACACCGATTTTCTGCTGTGGAGAGAGTTTGGAATTACGTGAAGGTGGTGAATTTTTAGCTTATGTGGCGGATCAATTGACGGCAAGTTTATTTCATTTGTCGGCAGAGGAGTTTGGCAAAGTTGTCATTGCTTATGAGCCCATTTGGGCGATTGGAACGGGCTTAACGGCGTCGGCTGGTCAGGCACAAGAAATGCATGCACATTTACGTGTACACATTGCTGCCAAATACGGCGCAAGCGTAGCAGATGATTGCTCAATTTTATATGGTGGATCTTGTAATGCGAAAAACGCACAAGAGATTTTCGCGGGTCCAGATGTGGATGGCGGATTGATCGGTGGTGCTTCGTTGATCGCGGCGGACTTCATCACGATTGCGAAATCGTTTTAATTTTTTTGGGTAAACGCTGCCGGGGTCTGAAGACCCCGGCAGCGTTACTCCCCGAACGTTTTATAGTCGAAAAAAGTATATCGATATGTTGGTAATCGCATTTGACGCAGATGACACCCTTTGGGTGAATGAGCCCTATTTTAGGGAAAGCGAAGAGGCCTTTGCGGCCTTATTTGAGGATCACTTACCGCTGCATCAGACCCAACAAGAATTATTCAAAACTGAGATGGACAATCTGGAACTCTATGGCTATGGGGTGAAGGGATTTATGTTGTCCATGATCGAGACCGCTATTCGAATTACGGGTGGTCATCTATCAGCTGAAGGAACCCGTCAAATTTTGGAAATCGGAAAGGAGCTACTTGAAAGACCCATTGAAATCCTGCCCCATGTGGAGACGGTCCTAGAAGTGCTTTCAACAAAATATCGCCTTGTAGTTGCAACCAAGGGTGATTTGCTAGACCAGGAGCGCAAATTAAAAAAGTCGGGGCTATCAAAATATTTCCACCATATTGAGATTATGTCGGATAAGAAACCGGCAGATTACGAGAAATTAATCCGGCATTTAGACATTTCTCCGGACCAATTTATGATGATTGGCAACTCGCTAAAATCAGACATTTTGCCGGTGTTAGAGCTTGGCGGACATGGTGTTCATATTCCCTTTCATACCACCTGGGCACATGAAATGGTGAGCCATCCTGTGGAACATGTAAACTTTCGTGAGATCGAACAGTTGAACGAGATTCTCTCGTTTTTGTAATATCAAATTATTCTTGAAAAGATCAGGCGGTTTATCAACTATATGATTAGCCAAAGCAGGCATTTGCTATTTAGAGATGCTAAAGGCAGTAAATAATCAGTTTGTTCAGCAGAAAAGTTATTCTGGGAAGTGGAAGTGAAAAGGTGACGCTGCCGGGGTCTGCGACCCCGGCAGCGTCTACCCCGCTTCAACGCACAAGAGCCAAGCGATATTGTCCAATAAACTTATTTAAACGCCCTCTGCAACAACTTCTTTAACCGCTGGAACCATTCTTGTCATCAGCGTCTCGATGCCAGCCTTAAGCGTCATTTGAGACGAAGGGCAACCTGAGCAAGAGCCCTGCAATAAAACTTTCATTTGGCCCGTAGATTCATCGAATGAATGGAAGGTAATCGCACCACCATCAGATTCGACAGCAGGCTTCACGTATTCTTCTAATACTTGCTTGATTTGGGCGATAATCTCGGTATCTGCGGATTCCCCTTCCTCTGCAAATTCAGACGGAGGCAAAGAGAACACGGGTTGCTTCTCTGCAAAATATTTCTTCAAATACTGCTTAATCCCGAACAACTCATCTTCCCAGGCAGCATTTTCTGTTTTCGTTAATGTGATAAA
Source organism: Cytophagaceae bacterium (assembly GCA_947452215.1). Classification (GTDB taxonomy): domain Bacteria; phylum Bacteroidota; class Bacteroidia; order Cytophagales; family Spirosomataceae; genus Aquirufa. The sequence continues at coordinate 15,871 of CANGCD010000032.1, forward strand.
ATTGTTGGTAATGAATACCCTACGAACAAACTCAAACCCAAATAATGCTACCGCTAAGGGAGAATTTTTCTCTTTGGTCAAGCCATCTGCCGGTTGGGTATAGTCGAAAGACATACCCTCAGGCAATAATTCCACATTAAAAACGAATTTCATCGAATGTGGATTGGGCGTAGATTCAGTATAAATTGTTACTGTAGAGGTAAGCATAAAAGTGGAGTTATAGTCCCTAAACCAAGTGTCAGGTAATAAAGTTTCGTAAAATAAAAAAAACCTGACACTTTCGTATCAGGTTTTCTCAGAATTTTACAGATGATTACTCAGCTGCAGCTTCTTTTTTCTTTGCAGGAGCTTTCTTCGCTTTCGGTGCTGCTTCTACCGCAACCTCAGCTACTGGAGCTGCCTCCACTGCTGGAGCCGCTTTTTTCGCAGGAGCTTTCTTCGCTACTGGCGCCGCTGGTGCTGCCGCTGCCACTGCTGGCAATACGTGCACAAATGAACGACCTTTGAAACCTTTTTTGAATGCTACTACACCATCCGCTAACGCAAATAATGTATGATCTTTTCCAAGACCAACATTTTCACCTGGATTGTGCGCTGTTCCACGTTGACGAACAATGATGTTCCCCGCGATAACTGCTTGGCCTCCAAATAACTTAACGCCTAAGCGTTTACTATGTGACTCGCGCCCGTTTTTCGACGATCCGGCGCCTTTCTTATGTGCCATGTTTTTTTTATTTTATGCGTATAAAACGCTAATTTTCAATTATTTAACAGAGATACCTTCGATTAACACCTGCGTCAAATCTTGACGATGTCCATTCATTTTTTGGTAAGACTTTCTACGTTTCTTTTTGAATACCAAAACCTTCTCGCCACGAACGTGTGCTACGATTTTAGCTTGAACAGTCGCACCAGCTACTGTGGGTGCTCCTACGGAAATCTTTCCGTCATTGTCAACAAGTAATACCTTGTCGATAACCAGTGCAGCGCCTACCGAACCCGCCAAACGGTGAGTGTATACGGTACGGTCTTTTTCTACTTTAAATTGCTGCCCGGCAATTTCTACGATTGCGTACATTTTATATGTATTTAAGTGAAACAATCCCACGAGGCCAGGTCGTTACCTTTACAAAGCCTTTTAAATGGGGTCGCAAATATAAAAAGTATTTACTATAAAGCAAAGCCTTATTCGTAAATAAATTCTCCGTAAGCACTTTTTATCGTCAATTTCTTCGATGGAGCCGCCTCCACACGCCCAACAACCTGAGCTGGAATGCCAAATGACCCTGAAATCTGAATAATCTCCTCCGCAAACTCAGGTGCCACATAAATCTCCATCCGGTGACCCATATTAAACACCTTATACATCTCTTGAAAGCTTGTCCCACTCTCCTTTTGAATCAAATCAAAAAGCGGTGGAATCGGGAATAAATTGTCCTTTATCACATGAACCCCCTCTACAAAATGCATCACTTTCGTCTGAGCCCCGCCAGAACAATGCACCATACCATGAATCTGTGGACGCATAGCCCCCAAAATGGCCTTAATCACCGGCGCATAGGTACGCGTTGGCGATAAAATTAATTGGCCCACATTCAATGGAGTTCCCGGAACAGCCTCAGTCAAGGAGCGCGAACCTGAATAAACTAAATCCGACGGCACCGATGGATCAAAACTCTCCGGATATTTTACCGCCAAATAGTTACCTAATACATCATGACGCGCCGAGGTCAAGCCATTGCTGCCCATCCCACCATTATAAGTCTTCTCATACGTCGCCTGTCCATCTGAAGCTAAGCCAACAATCACATCGCCCGCCTGAATATTGCCATTTGAAATCACATCCGAACGCTTCATTCGACCAATCACCGTGCTATCCACAATAATCGTCCGCACCAAATCTCCTACATCTGCCGTTTCTCCTCCCGTGCTATAAATTCCCAAACCATTCTCCCGCAACATCTCCAATACCTCTTCGGTCCCATTAATAATCTCCGCAATCACCTCTCCAGGAATCAAATTCTTATTCCGACCAATCGTACTCGAAAGCAACATCTGATCCGTCGCACCTACACAAATCAAGTCATCCGTATTCATGACAACCGCATCCTGTGCAATCCCTCTCCATACCGAAATATCGCCCGTTTCCTTCCAATACAAATACGCCAAAGACGACTTCGTCCC
>CANGCD010000033.1 GCA_947452215.1 Cytophagaceae bacterium
ATGGACATTTATATATACTGGAAACTCCACTATTTCGGGTTAGAAATAAGAAGGAAACGATTTATTGCTATTCTGATGAAGAACGTCGAAACGCCATTGAAAAACTAGGTCCTAAGCCTGAAATAACTCGTTTTAAAGGTTTGGGAGAGATTTCTCCTGAAGAGTTCGGCGAATTTATTGGAGAGAATATTAAAATCGAACCAGTTATTTTAGAGAAAGATTTTACGATTCCTCAGCTCCTTACCTATTACATGGGTAAAAATACGCCAGAAAGACAAAAATTCATTATTGAAAATCTTGTTATAGAGAAAGATTTAGAAGAAGTCTTACTTACTTAATCGTTTATTAATATCAATTGTTCTAATTCATGAAGGACCTTCGTTAATCGGAGGTCTTTTGCGTTTCTTATACCAGCATTAGCAATTCTTGTTCCCTTGTCTGTTTGGTCTAATTGGTATAAAAGCTCTGCTAACGTATAATAAGTTGGATGATATGTCGGGAAACGTTCAATTATACTGTACAAGCGATTTATACAATTGTCTATAAATCCTTCTGATCGCTCTTCGATGGCCAACAGATAATGATTTAACGGATTTTCAGGATTTTCTTCAATGGCTTGCGAAATTAATTCCTTTCTATTCATTGTCTTATTTGAAAGAATTTAGTATGCTTGCATAACAATTGTAAGCATATGAAAATATTAGTTTGTATTTCGGTCGTACCTGACACTACCTCAAAGATAAGTTTAAGTTCGAACAATTTTGTCAACTTAGATGGATTGACTTTTATAACGGGTCCTTATGAAGATTATGCCCTTTCTAGAGCAATCGAAATGAAGGAATCTAATCCTGATAAATTTGAAATTATTATCTTTCATGTTGGCACATCCACCTCAGAGGCAATTATTCGTAAATGTTTAGCATTAGGTGCTGATTCTGCGGTTCGTGTTGATACGTTCGCTAATGACTCCTTTCAAGTGGCACAAGAAATTGCTTCTTATGTTCGCGAAAATCCAATTGACTTAATTTTGATGGGTAAAGAATCCATTGATTATAATTGTGGCCTTGTACACCATTTCACAGCAGGTTTATTAGGTTGGACAAATTTCAACCCTGTCTTAGCTTTAGATTTGACGGATTCAATTGCCAATATTAAAGTTGAATCAGCGAATGGTTCTGTTAATTTATCAGCTGAATTGCCACTTGTACTAGGTTGTCAAGAACCTATTGCTGAATGGAAAATACCATCTATGCGTGGCATTATGGCAGCAAGGACAAAAGAAATTGTTATTCGACCATCTCAGTTTGCTACAGGAATACATTATGAAAAAGATGAGGTCAATGAGCAAAAGAGAAAAGGCATTATGTTCAAACGTGAAAATTTAAATGATCTAATTGATATTATTAAAAAAGAAGCCAAATCATGATTAACATAGCAGCTATCATCGACATTAAATCAGATAAATTAAGTCCACGTGCAAATCAAATTTGCAATTTGATCAATTTTATCGAGCAAAATTTTAGGGAAGTAAACCAAATACAATTATATACATTTGATGAAGTAAAAGAGGTAGAGGTCTCCTTGCCGTCAAATGTTTCGCTTATTCAATTTACTGATTTTTCTGAGTCAGGATTGCTATCTATTGAGCAACTCAATTTTATAATTAATTCGTTAAAGGAAAACAATTGTAACTGTATCATTGGGTTTAAGTCCATTTTGATTGATCAAATTTTAAGCTCATCAGCAGTAAAGTTGAATTTGCAAGTAATTAACCAAGTTGTTTCAATTTCAAAAGACGGAGATTTTTTAGCTGTTAAACAAAGTATTTTTAGCGGCAAAGCAAACTCCTATTTAAAGGCTTCGGCTGCAAGTGTATTTATTTTAAATCCATCCTTTGAATTGAAAATAGATACCTGTGCCCCAATTGGCATTAAACCGACACAAATGGAACTACCAGGTATTAAACCACTCAATATTTCAGGAATTGCCAAGACTAATCAAAGGTTAAACTTATCTGATGCTAACCTAGTGGTAGGAGCTGGTAGAGGCTTAAAGGGACCAGAAAATTGGACGATGATTGAATCCTTGGCAACTAAGATAGGTGCAGCAACAGCCTGTTCTAAACCTGTTTCTGATATCAATTGGAGGCCTCATAGTGAACACGTTGGTCAAACAGGAATTAAAATTGCCCCAAAACTCTATATTGCTTGCGGCATATCGGGTGCTATCCAACATTTAGCAGGAGTTAACGGGTCTAAAACGATAATCGTAATCAATAACGACCCCGAGGCACCATTTTTTAAATATGCCGACTATGGTATCGTCGGAGATGTTTTTGATGTTCTTCCTGAAATTGTAAAAAATCTTTAAAATCGCCTTCTAAAGGTTTAGATTGCTTATCTTTGTGTTTTAAAGTAATACATTGAAAGAGTTAATAAAATTGCAGGTAGTATCATTGAGTCCAAGTGCTTCTGGAGCTACATCCTATATTTTATTTTTGCAAGCGGATCATCATGATCATTTAGGATTTCCTATGGTTATAGGATTAAATGAAGCACAGGCAATTTCAATGTACATGGAAGAAATTATTCCAGCTAGACCTTTAACGCATGATTTGTTTTCCAATTTTATAAAACAAACCTACATGCGCCTTGCATTTGTTGAAATAGAATCCTTTCAAGACGGTGTCTTTTATGCTAAAATGCACCTTCAAAATAAAGATGAAACAATTATTTTGGATGCGAGACCTTCGGATTCAATTGCTATTGCATTGCGTTTGCAAGCAGATATTCGGATTAAGGAAAATTTGCTTAATGAGATAGCGATACCCATGGATGTACTTCATTCTGAAAATGATATTGAAGTGAGTGAACTTTCGATACATGAAGTTATAAGTACGTTAGAAGAATCTTTAGAAAAGGCTTTAGCAGAAGAGAATTATGAAGAGGCCGCTAAATTAAGGGATCAATTAAATCAATTAACTAAATAATATGCGTTACTCGAAAGGGAAAGCTCAAGCAACAAACCAGATTATTATCATTTCGATAGCATGTCTGTCTATAATCATTTCTTTATTGTTTCAAATGCTTAGTGGTGCCTATACGTGGGGAGAGAATATCCAGTCTCAAATGAAGGTGTATGTTTATTTAGAGGATTCTTTCCAGGTACATCAAATAGATTCGACGGTAGCTGTATTTAAAAAAAGATCTGAATTAATACCTGAATCTGTTCAGATTGTAAAGAAAGAGGATATTGCAAAGGAATTTTTATCTACCTCCCATGAACAATTTGATGAGTTACTTGGGGATGTAAATCCATTCAAAAATTTAATTATTCTGGAATTTAGACCGGAATTTCGGAATAAACTTCGATTCGAAAAGTTAGCGTCAGAACTTAGACTTTTGCCTGGAATTTACGAGGTCTCCTACCCTACTAATTATTTAGATTTGATTTTGCCTAAAATTAAAGTGCTTACAAGTGCCGCCTTCATTTTCATTGTTCTCCTTGCTTTAATAGTTTATTTTCAAATTAGTAATTATACCAAATTGAACATACATGCGAATCGTACGCTTATTAAATCCATGCAATTATTAGGTTCGACTAATCATTTTATCAGGAAGCCCTATTTGTTAAAATCTGTTATTCTTGGTTTTGTTGGAGCACTTGTTGGTTATTTATTAACTAACCTATTTTACTTTTATTTATCTAATGAGATTCCTGAGTTATCAACATATTTGTTCAATACTTCAAATCAAGTTATTATTTTATTAGGTAGCGTTTTTATTTCTATCCTATTCAGCGTAGTAAGTACACTTTTCACTGTTAATAAATACCTTAAAATATCAGCTTCTAATCTTTTTTAAGTATGAATAATTCTTCAAATAAATCAGCATTCCCATTAGATTCGAAAAGCATATTAATTTTAATTACAGGCATAGTAATTATGTTTATTGGTTTTTTCATCATGACATTGGACAAAGAGCCATTCGGCTTTGGTTTTTTGGGTATAACCTTAGGCCCCATTTTTGTTTTATTAGGTGTTATAATACCGGTGTTTTCGTTATTTAGAAGTCGTAAATAATGATTGGATATTTTGAGGCATTTATTTTAGGAATTGTTGAAGGTCTTACTGAATTCCTTCCTGTTTCTTCCACAGCACATCTGATTGTCAGTGAATATTTATTGGGAATTCAATCAACCAAATTTTTAAATTTCTTAACAGTATTTATACAATTAGGTGCCATTTCTGCAGTACCCATACTTTATTTCAAGCGGTTAACATCAAGTTTTGCCATATATAAATTTGTGAGCATATCGTTTATCCCAGCTGTTATTTTTGGAGTAATGTTGGATGAATTATTGGAAGCCATGTTTCAGGGTTATGTATTTATTGGTCTTTCATGGATTATAGGAGGGTTTATTTTACTTAGAATTGATTATTGGCTGCGTAATCAGATACCAAGTGTTCTAGATATTGACCAATTAAGCTATTTTCAAGCTATTAAAATTGGTTTTTTCCAATGTATAGCCATGATACCAGGGGTATCTCGTTCCGGTGCTACTATTGTTGGTGGTAGATTAGTGGGCCTAAGCCATCAATCAGCTGTCGAATATTCTTTTTTACTGGGTATCCCTACACTATTAGGGGCATGTGCTAAAAAGATATTAGATTATCGAGAAGAAATTCCTCAATTCATTGACGGGGCGCATCTGCCTATATTGGTTATTTCCTTCATTGTCAGTTTTCTAGTCGCATTAATCACGATTAGGTTCATGGTTTCAATTGTTTCCAAGTATGGATTTAAATATTTTGGATATTATCGAATATTGGCTGGCTTAGTTCTATTAATAATATTATGGTTGAAATAATAGAGGAGCGTCCAGAGAATCAATTTTATTTAATTGACAAACCATTGACTTGGACTTCATTTGATGTCGTCCGCAAATTGAAGAATCTAGGTCGTTTTAAAAAGATTGGGCATGCTGGAACCTTAGATCCTTTGGCTACAGGTTTATTACTGATTTGTGTAGGAAAGCATACCAAGAAGATTGATTATTTTCAAAGCTTACCCAAAACATATATTGGAACACTTGAGTTAGGTAAAACGACACCTTCAGTTGACCTTGAAACCGAATTCGATCAAATATACTCAACAGAACATATTACCAAAGAAATGATAATTGAGGTCGTTCATAGTAGGCTTATGGGGGAAATCAAGCAAGTACCACCCATTTATTCAGCAATAAAGCTAGATGGTAAACGATTGTATACACATGCTAGAAATGGTGTATCTGAAACTGAGTTGAATATTAAAATTCGGGATGCATCTATTTACACGTTTAATTTAAGTATGGAAAGGTTTCCCGAAATTGATTTTGAAATATCATGTTCAAAGGGTACTTATATTCGGAGTATTGTCCGCGATTTAGGAGAATTTCTAAACTCAGGAGCTTATTTAAAAAAATTAGTTCGTACAAAAATCGGTTCTTTCACGATCGAAAATGCTCAATCCATCGAATCGTTCAATAAAGAAATATATGCGGTTTTACCCTAGCTTAGCTGATATCGATTTTGGTATTACCCCTTCTGTATTGACTGTGGGAATGTTTGATGGCATTCATTTAGGTCATTTAAGTGTATTACATAAAGTCATCGAGATAAGTAAACAAGAAAACATACCTTCCATTGTTTTAACATTTTCAAATCATCCTTCGTCATTTTTTAATGCTGAGGCTAATTATTCTGCTCTGATGACGCTTGATGAAAAGAAGAAGATGATGGCGTCTCTTGGTATTGATATTTTAATCGCCATTCCTTTTGATCATTATATTGCTTGTTTATCGGCGCATGCATTTGCTAAACAAATACTTGTAGATTTATTACATGTACAAAATATTGTATTTGGGTATGATAATCATTTTGGCCAAAATAGAGAGGGCTCAAAAGAGTTTATTGAAATACAATTTCCATCTATTCAGACACATCGTGTACCTGAAACCGTAATTTTCGATACTGTTGTTAGTAGTTCTTTGATTAAACAGCAATTACAGATTGGAAATGTTGAGCATGTTACTACGTTATTACATTATCCGTATCAACTTTCTGGTGAAGTGATCAAAGGTGATCAATTAGGCAGGACCATTGGTTTTCCGACAGCTAACCTTAAAGTAGATCATGTAGATAAGTTAATACCTGCCCATGGTGTATATTTCACACGTATTCATTTGCAAGGAAAAATTTATTATGGAATGACTAATATTGGTGTCAGACCTACGGTTACAAATAGTCAGGAACTTCGAATAGAAACGCATCTTCTGAATTTTGATGCTGATATTTATGGAGAAATTCTAACTGTAGAATTTATGAATCGATTAAGGGATGAGAGAAAGTTTGATTCTTTTCCTGAATTAATTAACCAATTAAATATAGATCGTAAAGACTCTTTGAATTTGCTAGCACAAATTCATATAACTACCTAAGAATTTAACCTCATCAGCTTTATTCGCTAATAAGGCAGCAATATGTTCGTCCAATTTATTGCCTTCTACATCAATAAAAAACCAAAATTTGAAATCATTGGTATCTTTCTGAGGCCTTGATTCAATTTTTAAAAGATTAATACTTTGTGCCTCAAAATCTTTTAATAGTTTTAACAAAGTTCCAGGTTTATCATCATCCTTTAATTTTACGGCAAAAGTAGTTTTATCACGATTTGTCTTCTTAAGGTTTTCAACTTTGGATATGATGATAAAACGGGTTTGATTACTATCGTTATCTTGAATATTATCAAACAAAATGGGTACATGATAAATTTTAGCAGCAATATGAGAACACAATGCTGCTGTACCTGGATTTTCAGCTGCTAATTTGGCTGCCTTTGAAGTAGAATCAACTTGTACAAAAAAATCCGCAGGTTTTGAAGCAAAGTAATCTTGTGTAAAGCCCTGGCATTGATTGAATGCAATGTCCTTAGAATAGATTTGCGTGATTGAATTGATATCATGCTCTTTGGTTGCTAAACAAAAGTTGACAGGTATGATAATTTCCGAAATGATATAGAGGGATTTTTCATTGAGCAAATCCAATGTCTCCTTAACCATTCCTTCTTGATTATTCTCAATAGGCACTATTCCATATTTAGCGCGCCCAGAATCTACTGAATCAAAAATAGATTTAATGGATGGTAAAGATATGTAATCTGCTACAGCACCAAACCGAGATTCGGCTGCTTGATGTGTAAAGCTACCCTCAGGACCTAAAAAACTAATAATTTCAGGTAATTCTAAATTCCGGGATACGCCAAAAATCTCTAAATAAATTGCCTCAATGGCAGCTTTGCCTAATTTTCCAGTAGGTTTACTGGATAATCTATCAATAATTTCTTTTTCCCGGTCCGGATGATATATGGCTGTACTATTTTGTTTTTTAATCCCACCTATTTGTTCAACAATCTCCATTCGATTGATTAATAGATTTAAAATAGAATCATCGATATTATCTATTTTTTCACGAAGGGATTTAATCTCATCCATAGTATAAATTGCGCTAAATATTAACAAAATTAGTACATTTGACAGATTAATCAGCTATTATTATCATTTAAATCGAATGGGAGCGAATAAGAGGAAACGGGTATATTTTTTCATGAACGAGTTTGGTTTAACTGGATCAGAAACTTTATTGAGCCAATTTATACAAGATTTAAGCAATGATCCTCTTTATTCGATTTGTGTAATTACCTCAAGCAAATCGAGTATTCTTTCCACCTCGATTAGTAAAAATATTCAAATTGAATATTTTTCGGCTACATATTCATTCTATGATAAAGTAAAGTCCTTTTTTAATATAGATATTCTTGGTAGAAGGCTTAACAAGTTATTAGGGAACAATCCTCCAGACATTATTTATTTAAATACTGTAAATAATGCCTATCTCCTTCCCTATTTAAAATCATATACGTGTAAAAAGATCTTACATATACATGAGTTACTTATGGGGTTAAATACAATGACTCCAGGTGATTTCAAATATATGATGGAACTAACGGATGAAATAGTAGCTTGTTCAGAGCTAGTAAAAAACCTATATGTCGATATTTATTCAGGACCAATAACGCTGATAAACTCAACACAACAATATGGTGCAAGTAAGGTCATAGAAGAAAGAAAAGAAAAAGGCACTAAAATAAGAATTGTTTGTGCAGGTACAATTTGTTATCGTAAGGGTTTTGATCGTTTTCTAGAGGCTGCACAATACCTTTCTAATGACCGGTTTGAATTATATTGGTTTGGACAATATGACCATTCTGCTTATTCATTATGGGTAAAAAATAAGTTGGCCTTAAAACAATATAAACACGTTCAAATAAAATCATTCGTTACACAGGATTCGTATCTAGCGGATCTAGCTAGTTGCGATTTATTTCTATTTACCTCTCGAGAAGAATCTATGGGTATGGTACTTATGGATGCAATTGCATGTAATTTACCTATTATTAGCCTGGAAAGGAATGGCTCTAGCTTAATTGTCAAAGGCCCGGTCAATAAAATGATTCAATTGGATGCTTTACCGCACATTGATCATATAGTAATGGATACATTAGAGGAGCATAAGCAAACACCATTACCTGCACAACAACCTTTTCAATATCATGAAGAATTCACATCATTTAAAGGTCTATTAGATAAATCTTAAGTGTTATTCTTAATACGCTTTAACTTATCTATTTTTTTGAAGGTAAGTCGGTCCACATTTTCATTATCTATTTTTCCCGAAAGTATTTTTGCAACAATACAATAAACAATAAATGCTAATAGTTCAATAAATAAAATATGATTAATCGAGAACGACTTGAATTGACTTATGAATAGTGCGATAAAGACTAAATTGGACATTACGAGCGTCATAGTTGCTTTTTTATGCGAAAAGCCTAAATCAATTAAAATGTGATGAAAATGTTTACGATCTCCAACAAAGGGCGATTTACCTTCATATAAACGAATAATAAACATTCGCAACGTATCAAATAAAGGGATCATTAGTAGACTAACGACGAATAAAGGTGCATTTTTATCAAGCAGGGGATTTAACGTATAATCCGAATTAATATATATATACTTTATTGAAAAAATTGAGATTAAAAATCCAACAATCAAAGATCCTGTATCGCCCATAAATATTTTATTTCTTACAGACCAATTATAGCGTAGAAAACCTATTAACGATCCCGTTAATGCCGATGCAAGCACAGCGTAAGCATATTCATGTTGGCGATAAAATAAATAGGTAAAGAAACTACTGATTAATAAACCAACCATTCCAGCTAAGCCATCAATCCCATCAATTAAATTAAGTGAGTTAATTAAGGTAATAAATATGAAAATGGTTAATAGTAAACCGTATGTAAAGGAAATGTAAGTAATATTTAAAATGCCAAATAAATTGATTATACGAAGATTAGAAAAGGTGATTACAAGTACAGAAGCTGCAATTTGAATAAATAATTTCTTCTTAGGAGAGAGGATAAGGATATCATCTTTTATCCCTAAAAAGAATAAAATAATGAGCGCTGAAAAGGTTAGATGTAATTCATGGCTTTCACTTGGTGTCTCCCAAATAAAATAGGTAATCAGTGTCGCAGCGAAAATGGCTATACCACCTAGAGTTGGAGTTAATTCTTCATGTGAGCTTCTGTGCTCAATAGTCGCCATTAAATCTTTGAGCCGACTTATATTAATGATAACGGGTATTGCAGTTAATGTAATAAATAATGAAATAATAATAGACAGTCCTATTTGGACATCGACATTATTTAAAAGAGAATTAATCGTTACCATTATCTTAATTTATGGTTCTAATTTTAGTTTTTTTATCGCTTTGATATATGGTATATGCTGTTAAATTAGATTTAGCAACACATCCTAAGCCGAGAACTGCGTGATTTTCTATTGTTACTCCTCCACAAACAATGGATTTAGCACAGATCCATGCTCCATTTTCAATAAATATGGGTTTTGATTCTAACGAAAAATCAAATTTATCATATCGATGATTTCCTGTTAGTAATAAAGCACCTTGGGAAATACAAACATGACTACCAATTGTTATTTTGGAGATATTATCAATCCACACATCCTCCCCTAACCATACATAATCACCTATCTCTAATTCCCAAGGAAATTTAATTTTTACCCAGGGTTTTACTACGCAGGCTTTGCCAACTTTAGCACCAAATAACCGAAGAATAAATACTTTTAGCCTATTTGGATAAGGTATGTTTGTTAAAAAATAAACATTCGAAATGACCAGCCACAAAGCATATTTGAGTTTAATCCAAAAACGATTAAACAATATTTCTTTGTACGCACTCAAATCAATTTCTATATTCATTTATTATGAAAGTTTACCGGCTACATTGTTAACATTAATAAAACGAATAACTATTAAATAAAAAATCCAATAAATCGTATCTACAGGTCTACCAGAGGTAAATAGTGTTATGAATACATTTAAATACAATAATGCGATGAAATTTTGAAATATACTATCCGATCGAATTGCTTTTGTTAAGCTTACTAAGATATAAACATTAAATAACACAAAAAGAAGTAGGCCTAAAACTCCAAAATTAACCCAAACTTCAAGAATAGGTATATCTAAGTATTTATACTTGAAGCCATTACCAAGTATAAAATTATAAGGTTTATATAAAAATTCTTTTTGAACAAACTCAATATTATCAACTCGGCCCATAGCGGATGGATCATTATCACCCGCCTTACCCATGGTAACCCCTGTATTTATCGCTCGATTAACCACAAATAATATTTGGTCATAATACATAACAACTTTGTCATAAATTTGAAACCTATTATTTAGGTAAATGACAGCGCTTAAAAAAAATAAGTAATAAGTCCAAACGATGCCTTTACTTGATTGACCTTTCTTAGCCTTATTTGTAGACGGTTTTAAAAATAAGAAAAAAAGCAAGATGCCGACAATTGAAATTAAATTACCTCTTGTTTGAGTTAATGCTAATACAATAAAACTAAGTATAAAATTAAAATGCGATGTAATTGCAATTATTTTACTTTTTCCACCAACCAATCCCTCCTGCTTCTTAATCATAAAAAGTAAAGAAATAATAATACCAATCACCCCATTTCGACCAAATATCTGTGGATTGCCTGAATATTCCGAAGAACCTGTATTGTATTGAATTGTGGCTCTAATCCCTAATACATAATTTGGATTTGTACTAATTGAATAGATAAGAGCAAAATTCGCAAGTAACGTGAATAACAAAATAAAGACTGGAAGGAAATCTTGTATTTCATCATCCATCCTAAATAATAAAATTATGAGAACGAATAATATACCAAAATTAATTACATCTGATCCAAAACTAGTTTTCTCTTGATTAAATAAGACAAAATACAAAAATGCTAATCCCAAAAATGAATAACCTAAAAGGGCCAATAGTGGATTAACGCGACTTAAGAAAGAAAATGGCTTAGCAGAAACCAAAAGAACACAACCAATAAAATACATTAGTCCGGTAAATGCAGTTGAACCACCAAAACCTATTATATCTCGAATAAAAAAAATGATAGGAGGACCAATCCAAATTAGAGATAAGCCAATTGCCTGGCGTGTAAGTGTTAATTTATTTGCGGTCATTGATAATTATTGCATAAATAACACATTATGTGATTCCGTTTGGATTCGAACCAAAGACCTACTGCTTAGAAGGCAGTTGCTCTATCCAACTGAGCTACGGAACCCAAAATTAAAAAGTCAATTTAGCTAAATGTGCAAGCACTCTTAACTAAATTGACTGTGTCGGGGTGGCAGGATTCGAACCTACGACCTCTTGGTCCCAAACCAAGCGCGATACCGGGCTACGCTACACCCCGAAAAACACTGCGGAGAGAGAGGGATTCGAACCCTCGGTACCGTTTCCAGTACGCATGTTTAGCAAACATGTCCTTTCGGCCTCTCAGGCATCTCTCCTAGCATTTAAGAGAGTACAAAAATATCATTATTTATTTAAGATGCCAAATTATTGGCAAAAAAAACATAAAATTATAAGTCAAAGGATGACACTACTTTACCAGGAAGTGATGTCTTACCCATTAATGCTAAATCAACTTGACGTGCTGCTTCTCTTCCCTCTGAAATGGCCCATACCACTAAGGATTGACCTCTTCTTGCATCTCCTGCAGTAAACACCTTGTCAATCAGGGTTTTATAATTTGGCAAAGCAGAAATGTTTCCTCGCTCATCTAAACCTCCACCTTGATTTTTCAATTCTTCGATCAGATTTCCATGATCAGTGTGTAAGAAACCCGCAGCAATTAAAGCTAAGTCGCAAGGAATCTCACGAATATTAATTACGTCTTGTTCTAATTTTCCGTCCACATTTTTCATGGTAATATCACCAATGATTAACCCTTTCAATTCACCCTTTTCATTTTTAACAAACTCTTGTAAAGAAATGGACCATAAACGATCAGCACCTTCTTCATGTGAAGTTGAAGTTCTAAGCATATTAGGCCAATTAGGCCAAGGTGTGTTTTCAGCTCGACCTACTGGTGGCTTAGGCATAACTTCAATTTGTGTGATTGATTTTGCTTTGTGGCGATTTGATGTACCCACACAGTCGGAACCTGTATCACCTCCACCAATTACCACTACATGTTTACCCGTCGCTAAAATATCTCCCGCTGTATATAATTCTCCTTTGTGATTCTTTACAACTTCTATCTGAGAAACACGCTTATTTTGTTGGGATAAAAACTCCATAGCAGGATATATACCTATTGCATCATTCCCTTTAGCTTGGATTAAACGGGGCGTTGTAGATCCTGTTGTTAAAACGATTGCGTCAAATTCTTGCTGCAATTTCGCCAACTTGATATCTACACCTATAGTGGTATTCGTTTGGAAAACAATACCTTCTTGTTCCATCACTCCTACCCGACGATCAATGGTCGATTTGTCTAATTTGAAATCGGGAATTCCAAATCGTAATAAACCACCAATACGATCCGCGCGTTCATAAACAGTAACTAAATGACCTGCTTTATTTAATTGACTTGCAGCTGCCAAGCCCGCTGGCCCTGAACCTACTACTGCTACTTTTTTTCCGGTTCGTTTTGCTGGTACTTGAGGAATAACCCACCCCTCTGCATACGCTTTTTCAATGATTGATTTTTCAATCATTTCGATGGCTACAGCAGGCTTATTGATCCCTAATACACATGCAGATTCACATGGCGCAGGACAAATTCTACCTGTAAATTCAGGGAAATTGTTAGTGGAAATAAGGATCTCAAATGCATATTTCCAATTCTGCTCATAAACAGCATCATTGAATTCAGGAATTATATTACCCAGTGGACAACCATTGTGACAAAATGGTGTTCCACAATCCATGCACCGACTAGCCTGCGATTCTGTGTCTTGAGGAGACGCAATTAATTCTATTTCCTTATAATCATTAACACGCTCTGAAACAGGTCGTTTTAATGCTGTCTTCCGATCAACTTCTAAAAATCCAGTTGGCTTCCCCATTATACTATTTCTTTAAATCAATTTGAATATCTTGATATACACGGTCTTTGTCATTTAGGACATCTGTAATACTCAAATGTCTCGATTCCAAAGCTGTACGGTAATCAATTGGCAATACTTTTTTGAATAAACTTATGGATGCATCAAAATTTTCCATAATAGCTTTTCCCTTTAATGAATGAGTGAACTCAATATGATTTTCAACATACATGCGAACAATTGATACATCTTCTTGGGTAAGCTCAGTAATTTCAACCATCTCACGGTTTACTTTATTTTCAAAATCATTCTTCTCATCTAAAATATATGCTACACCTCCCGACATACCCGCTCCGAAATTACGCCCAGTAGCACCTAAGATAATAACTAATCCACCAGTCATGTATTCGCAACCATGATCACCAATTCCCTCAACCACAACTTTGGCACCAGAATTACGTACACAGAAACGTTCACCAGCCATACCAGCTAAATAGGCTTCACCTGAAGTAGCGCCATAGAAACTAACATTTCCAACAATACTATTTTCGGCTGCTTTGAATTTAGCATCTACAGAAGGATAAGCGATAATAGTTGAACCACACATACCTTTTCCAATGTAATCATTGGCATCACCTTCTATTTCTAATTTTAGCCCTTTTACTGAAAATGCTCCAAAAGATTGGCCTGCAGTACCTTTAAACTTAATATGTATCGTACCAGTTGGCAATGCCTTTTCTCCATATTTCTTCGTTATTTCATTCGAAATAATTGTACCTACAGATCGATTGACATTAATAATAGGCAACTCTCCATAAATAGCCTCTTGACTATCTAACGCCCGCTTAGCCAATTCAATAATATTCCAATCCAATTGATCTTCTAAGCCATGGTCTTGCTCTTCAGACTTAACTACAGCTACACCTTCTTCACGTAATGCTGGAGTTAAGATAGGAGATAAATCAACATGTTTAAATTTCCAGTGACTCGATAAATCAGCCATTTCTAATAGATCTACACGACCAACCATTTCGTCTATGCTTCTAAAACCTAATTCAGCCATGATTTCACGCAAATCTTGAGCCAAAAAATGGAACAGATTAACAACATCCTCTGGTTTTCCTGTATATAGAGCACGTAGTTCTGGATTTTGTGTCGCAACACCTACTGGACATGTATTTAAATGACATTTACGCATCATAATACAACCAGCTGTAACTAACGCTGCCGTAGCAACACCAAATTCTTCGGCACCCAATAAAGCTGCTATAGCAATATCACGGCCTGTTTTGATCTGACCATCCGTTTGCACGGTAACACGACCACGTAATTTATTTTTAACAAGTGTTTGATGAGTTTCGGCTAGGCCTAATTCCCATGGTAAACCTGCATGACGAATAGATGATAATGGAGATGCTCCAGTTCCTCCATCGTATCCTGCAATTAAAATATGATCGGCATGTGCTTTGGCAACACCTGCGGCAATGGTCCCCACTCCAGCTTCAGAAACTAACTTTACTGAAATTCGAGCTGCACGGTTTGCATTCTTTAAATCAAATATTAATTGAGCTAAATCTTCAATCGAATAAATATCATGATGCGGTGGAGGGGAAATCAATCCAACTCCCGGAGTAGAATGACGTGTTTTACCAATCCAATCATCAACCTTATGACCTGGTAATTGTCCACCCTCTCCTGGCTTCGCACCTTGAGCCATTTTTATTTGTAACTCTTTAGCATTAGTCAGATAATTAGCTGTAACGCCAAAACGACCTGATGCGACTTGCTTAATTGCTGAATTCATAGAATCACCATTAGCCATGGTTTCAAAACGGATAGGGTCTTCTCCCCCTTCACCCGTATTTGATTTACCACCTATTCGATTCATGGCGATTGCTAGCGTTGTATGCGCTTCATACGAAATAGAGCCAAATGACATCGCTCCCGTTGCGAAACGTTTAAGGATATTTTCAATAGGTTCTACCTCATCAAGCGAAATGGAAACAGAAGACTTAAAACGCATCAATCCGCGCAATGTAATCGCCTTCTTCGTTTGGTCATCAATGATCTGAGCATATTTTTTATATACCGAATAATCATTTGATTTGGTAGCCTGCTGCAACAGGTGAATCGTAGCGGGATTAAACAAATGTTCTTCTCCACGCTGTTTCCATTGATAAATACCTCCTACTTCCAATTTAGGAAATTCACTTTTCAGTAGCTCATAACCTGCATGGTGCTTCACTAAAGCCTCTTTTGCTATTGTATCAAGATCTATCCCATTGATTCGACAAATTGAACCTGTAAAATAGGAATCAACAACATCCTTACCAATACCTAGAATCTCAAAAATTTGAGCACCCTGATAGGACTGTAATGTTGAAATACCCATTTTAGAGAAAATTTTCAACAACTCGCCGTTCACAGCCTTAATGTAATTGTATTCTAATTTCTCATAGGATAACGATTGATCAACAAGGTTATTTTCACGCATGGCGCGAATCGTTTCAAAAGCCATATACGGATTAACTGCAGAAGCACCATAACCAATAAGTGTGGCATAATGATGCGTTTCCCAAACATCTCCTGCTTCTACAATGATACCAACTTTAGCACGTTTTTTCGTACGAATTAAATGATTATGGACTGCTCCTAAGGCTAATAGCGAGGGAATTGGCGCATGGGATGAATCTACTCCTCTATCTGTTAATAAGATAATTGAATAACCATCATCAACCGCATCTTCCGCATATTGGCAAATACGTTCCAATGCTTTCTTCAATACACCAGCATCTTCCGAAGCACGGAAAGTCATGTGAATTGATTTAGTTTGGAAATTCTCATGATCTATCCACCGAATTTTTTCAACTTCTTTGTTACGCAAAACCGGTTGCTGGATTTCAATTTGCTTACAATGATTAGGACCTTCTTCCAATAAATTTGAAAGTCCACCAATGTCGGTCAATAAGGACATTACCATACGCTCACGAATTGGATCAATGGGCGGGTTGGTAACTTGAGCAAATAATTGCTTGAAGTAAGAAGATAAATGTTGTGCTTTATCCGATAAAACAGCCAATGGAGTATCTATTCCCATAGACCCCAAAGCCTCTTTACCTGTTTCAGCCATTTGTGCTAATACAACACGAATATCTTCAGTAGTAAAACCAAAGATTTGTTGGCGAGAAATTAATTCGCTAGACTTAGGTTGACGATACTCACTTCCTGCTTCCGGTAAATCTTCAACACGTATTTTATTTTCACGTAACCACTGACCATATGGCTGTTGTTGGCAAATCTTTTCTTTTAACTCCTCATCAGGAATGATGCGACCTTGCTCCATATCCACTACGAACATTTTACCTGGTTGGAGACGCCCCTTTGATACTATGGTTGCAGGGTCTAAATCCAATACTCCTGCTTCCGATGCCATAATAACATGATCATCTTCTGTTACCCAATAACGTGATGGTCGTAAACCATTACGATCTAGAGTCGCACCAATCATTTTTCCATCTGTAAATGAAATACTCGCTGGACCATCCCAAGGCTCCATCATAGCTGCATGATATTCATAGAAATCACGCTTATAATCCGCCATACTATCATTACCATCCCAAGCCTCTGGAATTAGCATCATCATCACGTGTGGCAACGACCGTCCGCTCAAATACAATAATTCAATGGCATTATCTAAAATAGCAGAATCCGATTGTCCTAAACTACATACAGGAAGAATCATATCAAGTTCCTCTTGTGTAAAGAATTTACTTGAGAATAATGCGGATTGCGCCTGCATCCAAGATGAATTACCTTTAACAGTATTGATTTCACCATTGTGGGCAATAAAACGAAATGGTTGGGCTAATTTCCACTCAGGAAAGGTATTTGTTGAAAATCTTGAATGTACAATAGCTAAAGCTGAGGTGAAATTCTCTTCATGTAAGTCCTTAAAGTATCCTGGAACTTGCATGGTTGTTAGCATTCCCTTGTAGATAATCGTCCTACAAGAAAGAGATGTAAAATAAAATTTATTTTCTAGAGCAGGAATCGTTTCATTTAATAAACGAGTAACGTATTGTCTAAAAACATATAGTCTACGCTCAAAATCAATTTCGGTAGCGCAAGTTTCCGGACGCTCAATAAATAATTGTTGTATAGATGGTTCTGCTTTACCTGAATCAGCGCCTTGAATATCCCCATTATCTACTGGGACTTCCCGGTAACCTATGAGACGCAGGTTTAATTTCTTTGCTTTACGCTCAATGACTTCCTTACACTCCTTAATGATACCATCATTTTTAGGAAAGAAAATCATTCCAACACCATATTGACCAGGTGCAGGCAATGAAAAACCTAATTTA
>CANGCD010000034.1 GCA_947452215.1 Cytophagaceae bacterium
ATATAATCAGCACCTAAATCATTCATGGCCCATTTGTCAGGCTCCGGAAGATAAAAATGACCGATAGCCTTTAAATCATCCATTTGAATCCGAGTCATTTGAGAGAAATCAGCAATTACTCGAGGCACCTGATGAGCTCCAAAATTCGCTATTTCGTTCGTTTGTCTACGCATGTGCGCAAACGGATTAATTGGAGACACATATGGTTTCTCAATTGCAATCGGCTCAATTGGTGTGCTATGTGCACTTCTAAACTCATATCTACGCACTAATTCTTGCGCGACGGGTATTTCAAACTCAGGGTCTTCTGTCAAAGAAACACGAATTGTATCTCCTAAACCATCTTCTAATAGGGTGCCTATACCTACGGCCGACTTAATCCGTCCATCTTCACCTTCACCAGCTTCGGTAACACCTAAGTGCATGGGGTAGGCTTTAAAACCACCATCTGCTAATTTCTTACTCAACAAGCGATAGGCTTCCACCATGACTTGCGTATTAGAAGATTTCATCGACAGGACGATATTGGAATAATTTTCATCCTCACAAATGCGTAAAAATTCTAAGGCAGATTCAACCATTCCGAGCGGCGTATCACCGTACCGACTTAAAATTCGATCAGAAAGCGAACCGTGATTCGTTCCAATGCGCATAGCAGTTCCATATTCCTTGCAAATCTTAACCAAAGGCAAAAACTTATCACGAATTCGATCTAATTCCGCTTGGTAAGAAACATCTGTATAATCAATGGTCTCAAAACGTTTTTTATCCGCATAGTTACCGGGATTGATACGAACCTTTTCGACAATTCGAGCCGCTAATTCAGCAGCATTGGGTGTAAAATGGATATCAGCAACAAGTGGCGTGTGGTAGCCCCGTTCTCGAAGTCCCTTGCGAATATTTTCTAAGTTTTGAGCCTCTTTAACAGAGGGAGCCGTAATTCGAACTAATTCACATCCAGCATCAATCATCCGAATACATTGCTCAATCGAACCTAAGGTATCCATTGTATCCACCGTCGTCATGGATTGAATCCGAATCGGGAAGTCGGATCCCATATATAAATCTCCTATTTGCACAGGAATTGTCTCTCTTCGTTGGTAAGACCAAAGCGATGGAGCATACTGATTACCATTGGTAATCAAATGAGCATTCGGAGAATCAAATAGTTGGGCCATAAAGTAAAATTACAAAGAAAAGCCCCATCTAACAATGAAAGATGGGGCTTCTATTTTTATCTTTCTATTACCATGAACTCTTTTTATGCCCAATTGTTGCATAAAAAAGAATAAATAAATAACAGGGAATCATGATTGAATAAGCTAATTGAGTATCACCTAGACGGTCAGCAATAGATCCATAAATTAATGGAACCAAAGCCCCGCCTGAAATCATCATGATGATCAATGCAGAACCTATCTTCGTAAATTTCCCCAATCCTTGAATAGCTAGGGGCCACAAAGCTGGCCACATCAATGCATTGGCAAGCCCCAACAAGGCAATAGATAAAACAGACAGGTAGCCATCTAAGACAACAGCCCCAATGGAAAATACGATACCCAAAATCGAAGAATAGTTTAATGCTTTTTGTTGGCTTAAATATTTAGGAATAAAGAAAATACCAACTACGTAACCGGCTAGCATCCCGTAAAGCGTGTAGCTTGTGAAAGATTTAGCGATATCCATGCTAAAGCCTTTTGAAACGCCGTAGTTGATAATGGTATCTCCAGCCATCACCTCAACCCCAACATACAAGAAGAAGGCAATAAGACCCAAAACCAAATTTGGATATGCCCAAACACTTGACTTAGAAGAACTGGCTTCCTCAGCCGTTTCTTCAGCTTCCACTTCCGGAAGGCTGGATAAACGCACCCATAGCGCCAAGGCCACTAAAATAACAGTCATAATTCCGTAGGGCATGATGACCGTATCTAATTTGGCAGGACCCGCTGCAGAAGACAATAATAAACCGCCAAAAATAACTTGGCTTAAAATACCGGCTACTTTATTACAAATTCCCATCACAGAAATTCGTTGGGCAGCGGATTCAGATGGACCCAAAATAGTCACATAGGGATTTGACGCGGTTTGCAATAAGGCTAAACCTGTTCCAATGACAAATAAACCTAATAGAAATAAGGGGTAGTTTTCAGCATTCGCAGCAGGAATAAACAATAATGTTCCTGCAGCCATGGCCAACAGGCCAAAAGACATTCCATTTTTAAAACCCGTTTTGGCTAATACCCAAGAGGATGGAATCGCCATAACAAAATAGGAAATAAAAAAAGCGGACGTAACGAGTAAAGATTGAAAATTATTCAATTGGAAAGCTTCCTTGAAAAAAGCGATCAAAACGGAATTAACCCAAGTAACGAATCCAAATACAAAGAAAAGTATTCCGATCATGATTAAAGGGCCATTTGAATTTTTAGTATTTGTCATAAGTTTAGTATTGATCGTTTAAAGCAAAGATAGGTTTATTGGTTTTCCATTTTCCGCGCGTGAAATCTGGTATTTGAATAGGAGCGGAGCCTTTCGCGATGGATTCTTCCGATAATGGCGAAATGGCAGACCATGCGGCGGCGTCATACACATCAATGGGAGGAGCCACTTTGGCTTTTACCGACTCGATAAAGGCTCTTAAAACAAAATAGTCTATTCCACCATGGCCTGCATTTTCAGCATCTGCTGCATGGGCCTTCCATAAAGGATGATCGTATTTCTCCTGATACGGTTTAAAATCTTCCCATCGGTGTGGTTTTGCAGAAATTCCTTCGAGGTAAATCGATTTATTATCATCCATCCAGATGCCTTTCGTTCCTTGAACACGGAAACCTAGTGAATAAGGACGGGGTAAATTCGTATCGTGGGTTATCAAAATGGTTTCTCCATTATGACATTTGATCATCGTTTGAACGACATCACCACATTTGAAGTTGACTTTGGAGTTCGGATGATCTTTACCGCCTTTCTCCTCAATGTATTGATGTAATCCCATGGCCGGCGAAGCCATTGAAGTCAGATAGGCAAATTGGTTCCCTCGGTTAATGTTCAACATTTCCGCTACGGGTCCTAAGCCATGCGTAGGGTATAGGTCTCCATTTCGGTCTATGGAATGTTGAGTGCGCCATTTCGCCTCCGAAAAACCTTTAGCACCAAATTCAACACCCCCGCCATAAGCTTGTTTGCCATCATTAAATTTCACTTCTCGTAAATCATGCTGGTAACCACATTGAACATGCGAAAGCGAACCAAACATACCTTGTCGTACCATATTCAAGGTTGCCATTACATCCCGACGGAAACAAACATTCTCAAGAATCATGCAATGTGAACCTGTCTTTTCATACATATTGACCAAATCCCACGATTCTTGCAAAGTAACTGTTGCCGAAACTTCAACACCGGCGTATTTTCCTTGCTTCATGACTTCCAATGCCATGGGAACATGCCATTCCCAAGGTGTGGCGATAACGACACCATCGATATCAGCGCGTTTTGCTAGGTTTTCAAAATCATGATCTCCTTTTTGGTAAGCCACTGCAGGTTTACGGCCTTTAGCGGCAATCATTTTTTGTGCGATTTGTATCGCATTGGGATCAATATCACAGATAGCAACCACTTCTACATCGTCCCGATACAAGGCCATTTCCAAATGATTTTGGCCGCGAAGTCCAACACCGATGAAACCTAATCGTACTTTCGTTTGTTCTGTTGATTGTGCTTTAGATAAATGCGGCAAAAAAGCAGCACCTGAAGTATAGACAAGAGATTTAGCTATAAAATTTCTCCGTTTCATTTATTATAAATAGGTTAAATAGATGATTAAAATGAAATTTAATGAAATTACTCTTGTAAATTTATATGAATTATAAAAAAATGAGCAAGCAACCCAAAGTAAGCATCTTCCGGAAAGAACATTTCAATGCTGCCCATCGATTGCATAATGCAGCATGGAGCGACGAAAAAAACAAGGAAATTTTCGGATTATGCAATAATCCCAACTACCACGGACACAATTATGAATTAATTATTCAAGTTACGGGAACAATTAATCCAGAAACGGGTTATGTCATCGATACAAAGGTATTGTCAGATTTAGTTCAACGTGAAGTTTGTAAGCAATTCGATCACCGCAACTTAAATTTAGACGTTCCTGAGTTCGCCAATTTAAATCCTACCGCCGAAAACATAGCTTTAGTGATTTATAATAAGTTAAGACCACACATAAACACTGAATTAGATATTAAAATTAAATTATATGAAACAGAAAGAAATTTCGTTGAATTCCCTGCTAATTGATACTGACCGTTTCTTGTTGACAGACGAAGAAATTGGAGACAATCACGTAGCCACCTCGATCGAAACACCGATGAGGGAGGATGCCTTTGTTCTTTCTGATGCAGAAAAAATTACTAAAATCGAATCGCATTTTCGTGAAATCATGTTAACCTTAGGATTAGACCTAACTGATGATTCATTACGTGGTACACCTAAGCGTGTAGCTAAAATGTACATTGAGGAAATATTTAATGGGTTAAATCCTGCTAATGAACCGAAAGTAGCCTTATTTGAAAACAAATACGGATACAATGAAATGCTGATTGAGAAAAACATCAGTTTTTATTCGAACTGTGAACATCATTTTGTTCCGATAGTAGGTCGTACTCATATTGCATACATCTCTTCTGGACAAGTGATTGGATTATCAAAACTTAATCGCATTGTTCAATATTTCGCTAAACGCCCGCAAGTACAAGAGCGTTTAACGATGCAAATTGCGAAATACCTTCAGAAAGTTTTGAAAACAGAGCATGTCGCCGTCTTTATCGATGCAAAACATCTTTGTGTTTCTTCTCGGGGTGTTAAAGATGATGCTACATCGACGATAACATCTTATTATGGAGGAAAATTCCAACAAGATTCGACGAAACGTGAATTTTTAGATTCTTTACACAACTAGAAACATTGGGAACATATATTATAGTAGGCGCAAGCCATGGAATTGGTGCGGCAACTGCAACGAAACTTTTGTCGGAGGGACATCGCGTTATTAATATCGCGCGTTCTGCTAATCCTGCGTGTGAAAATCATGTCTGGGATGCTAATTCCGACGAAGCTTTGCCTGCAATAGAAGGACCCATTTCAGGTATTGTTTACAGCCCAGGTAGCATCGTTTTGAAACCTTTCCACCGGTTGAGCCAAGAGGATTTCAAATCTGATTTCCAACTGAATGTCATGGGTGCAGTTAAGACGATTCAAGCTTATTTACCGAATTTGAAGCAGAATGGTGGGGGTTCGATCGTTTTGTATAGTACGGTTGCTGTACAAACGGGAATGGGCTTCCATGCCTCCATAGCGAGTTCAAAAGGTGCCATAGAAGGCTTAACAAGATCTTTAGCAGCTGAATTAGCTAGCCAACAAATACGCGTAAACGCGATAGCTCCGTCATTAACGAATACTCCACTAGCTGCAGGCTTATTAAATAGCCCAGAGAAAATTGAGGCAGGTGGTAAGCGCCACCCTTTAGGACGCGTGGGAGAATCGAGTGATGTAGCCAATTTGACAGCCTTTTTATTAGCTCCTGAAAATACCTGGATTACGGGTCAAATTATTGGAGTAGATGGGGGTATGGGAAGTTTAAAGCCAGCTTAAAGCTCGTTAAAGTGCTTCTGATTCAAAGCCATATTCTTGGCTGTCCATTCAATCTTTTTTGAGAATGCATGCGATCGTATTGCGCAATCAGTAATTTCACAATGTGAGCAGCAGGCGTCTAAACAGGGATCTACGTGCACAAAAATCTCGATTTCAGTAGGCAAAACTTGACCCATGGTTACCTCAAAATCATGTATTTCATCATGCACCCGATTCAAATCCCAATAGCGTGGTAGTGTTAGGTGGCAATCAATGTGTAAATCACCTCCGTATTGCTGAATACGCAAATTATGCAAATCAATCCAGGTTGTCTTTCGATATTGCATGATTAAATCAATTACTCGATTAAATACGGCAGGATTTGTTTCATCCATCAATGCCGCTACCGATTCCCGAATTAAACGAATCCCTTGCCAGCACATCAATGCAGCAAATAGGATGGAAGCCATGGCATCCACCCATATCCATCCGGTCAAATAGGTGAGACCCAAAGCAAATACAATTAATAATCCGTTGTATGCATCTAATTTCAAGTGTTTACCATCCGCAAGCAAGGCGGGCGAATGTGTCGATTTGCCCATTCGAACCAAATAAATACCCATAAACCCATTCAAGACAGCTGAACCCAAAGAGATATACATACCTAGGTCTAATCGAGTTAACGGAGGAGTGGCAATTAAATGTTGGGAAGCATGTAGAAATATATAAGCCGAGGCCAATAAAATCAATACTCCTTCTAAACCAGACGCAAAAAATTCAATTTTACCGTGTCCGTAAGGGTGATTCAAATCACGCGGCAAAGAGGCCAAATACACAGAATAATAAGCAAAAGCAGCTGCAACAACGTTGATAATCGATTCTAAAGCGTCCGTTAAAACAGCCGTTGACCCCGTAGCGTAATAGGCATAGAATTTAGCCGACATAATCAGCAAACTCAATAGAAAAGAAAAAATAATTAGCCTTTGTTTCATACGGGAAAAATCTCAACAAAGATAGTATTTTTGTTGGATGGAACAGGAAGTAAACCCTTGGAAAACAACTCGAATTACGGAAGCATATGAAAACGATTGGATTCGATTAGAGCATCACGATGTCATAAAACCCAACGGAGAACCTGGGATTTATGGAAAAGTACATTTCAAAAATCAAGCAATCGCTATTTTGCCCATAGATACGGATGGAAACACCTACCTAGTAGGCCAATATCGCTATACCATCGATGTGTATTCATGGGAATTACCTGAAGGTGGTTGCCAAAATGAATCATCTTTAGATGCAGCAAAACGCGAGTTAAAAGAGGAAACTGGACTGATTGCATCCCATTGGACGCGTTTAGGTGAAAATTATCTTTCCAATTCTGTGACAGATGAAAAAGCCATTATGTATCTCGCTGAAGGTTTAATACAATCTGAATCCGAACCAGAAGATACCGAGCAATTACAATTAAAAAAAATCCCCGTTAAAGAAGCCATAGCAATGGCCCTAAACGGGGAAATTAAAGATATTTTGTCGATTACAACCTTATTAACGTATGCCTTAAAGGTCCCAGGATTGCATCTCACGTAACTCATCGTAATCCGTTAAATCGTATTTAATCGGGACAATACTTACGTAATTTTCCTCTAAAGCATCTAAATCGGTATTATTACCTTTATCAAATTGTTCGATATCGCCATCCATCCAGTAATATGATTGACCATATGGGTCTTTCCGTTCCGCAAAGCGCTCCCGGTAAACGGCATCTGCTTGTTTCACCACTTTTATTCCTTTAGGAGCTACGTCAGATTTAGCAGGAAAATTCACATTCAATGTCAGTCCTTTCGGTAAACCGTGAACTAAGACTTGTTGGCTTATCTTCTTAATGTAATCATGGCAATGGCTGAAATCCGCATCGGATTTGAAATCACACAGGGAAAAGCCAATGGCTGGAATGCCTTCCATGGCTGCTTCAATAGCCGCCGACATAGTTCCTGAGTATAAAACCGATATAGACGCATTAGAACCATGATTGATTCCGGAAACGACTAAATCAATGTTGCGATCTTTTAGGATCAGGTGTTTTCCTATTTTTACACAATCGGCTGGAGTACCTGAACACTTATACGACTTAACGTTCGGGCCAAAATCATGCGTTTCCGTAACACGTAAAGGAACGCCCATCGTAATAGCATGCCCCATACCTGATTGATGGGTATCGGGAGCAATCACGACTACTTCACCCATCTCCGACATAATTTCTGTTAAAACGCGAATCCCTTTGGAAGAAATAGAATCATCGTTGGCAATTAAAATAAGTGGCTTCATAGATTGTATATTTGTAAGCAATTTACAAATTTGCACGCATTAATTTAATCTATGCAATTCCGAAAAGCTGACAATTCTGATATCCCCGTTATCCAACAAATAGCCGAAAAAACGTGGCGACCGACGTATGGCCACATTTTAACGGAGGAACAAACTCTATATATGTTAGACTTGATGTATTCGAGCGAGGTTCTACAGAAGCAAATCGGATCAACAATTGATTTTTATTTGGCAATGAATGGGCAAGAAACGCTTGGATACTTTTCTATTGAGCTTACAGAACCTAATAAGATGAAGTTGCATAAAATCTATTTAGATCCTGATCACAAGTCAAAAGGAACAGGGAGTCAAATCATTGAATTCATCAAGAAAATTGCCTTGGAAGCGGGAGTGAAGCACATTGAGTTAAATGTAAACAAATACAACTCTGCGGTTCATTTTTACGAAAAAATGGGTTTTATCCGGGCTAAAGAAATGGTATTAGATATCGGCAATGGCTACGTGATGGATGATTATGTTATGCAATTGACGCTAGTGCCAACTCGATAAGTTTCCGCATTTGGCCTTCTGGATCTGTTGAAAATTGATGTGTAATTCGATTCGCTAATATCGCATTCAAAGAAATCATTTCATGTCCCAACGATGAGGCAAAAGCATAATAAGCAGCCGTTTCCATTTCAATATTGGTTATTAAATGGCCATCAAAGGCGTTAGCAGAAACATCCTCTAAGAAATTAGGCAGCAATGATTTCATCCGCACCGTTCTTCCTTGCGGTGCATAAAAACCGGGAGCTGTAAGTGTATAACCGCGTAAAGGAATCGATTCGAATTGACTGAGGAGGGCAGAACTCGCTTTTGCGCCATACAACGAAATTGGATAATGAATTGCCTTAGCCCAAAGGTTTAGCGCATCGAAATCCAACATATTGGAACCCGAAAAACCATAAAACTGCGCTAAATTATCAAAACCAATCGCAGCCTCGGAGATCAAAAAAGTATCTACGGGAATAGATTCCTGGATACTCCCAGAAGTACCTAAACGAATTAATTTTAAGGATTTATGGGTAGCTTTTGTTAATCGCGTATCAAAATCGATATTTACCAAGGCATCCAATTCATTCAATACAATCTCTACGTTATCGGCTCCAATGCCACTCGAAATCACACCAATCCGTTTACCATTCAACTCACCAAAATGACTTACAAATTCTCTTTTGTGAATTTTAACATCGATTCTGTCAAAATATTGAGAAACCTTGGGAACACGCTCTGGATCACCCACTAAAATAATTTGATCCGACACTTGATCAGGGCGAATCGCCAAATGATAGGAACTCCCGTCAGGGTTAATGATTAAGTCGGTAGGTGAGAAATAGGTCATGCGCGAAATTATTGATAATTTTCGGAATCTTATCCATTGTATGCACAGTATCAAAGAGGAAATACATCAAACGCTGATTAACAAAATAGACGATCAAATTCTACAAGCTAAATTGGATTTAAGTCTTGCAAAAGAATCGCGGGATTCAGATACAAAAAGTAGTGCGGGAGATAAATACGAAACGGGAAGGGAAATGATGCAACGAGAAATGGATAAATTGAGTGCGAGTGTGGATATTTATCAACAACAACTAGGCAAATTAAAAACCATTGATCCGCTGCGGTCCACGGATTTTGTGACACATGGCTCATTGATTGAAACCAATTTTGAAACCTATTACATGGCGATAGGAATGGGGCAAATCACGAGTTCTAATCGAACAATTTATGTCATTTCACCCGAATCACCGTTAGGAACTTTATTAATGGGCAAAAGGGTAGAAGAGGGTATCGAATTACGCGGTCGAAAAATCATCATAAAACAATTGATATGAAAAATGCACATTACCTTTATTTGCTTTTATCCATCGTTGGCGGTGGATTTACTGCCTATTTTGTATTCTTAGGAGTACAAGAAAACCACGGAAACTTTGATGTTGTTTCATTTGTCCAAAGTACTTGGACAATGAATCCCTATGCTAAAAGCTTAAGTTGCGATTTTTGGACGGGGGCAACGGCAGGAACCTTATTTATGTTGGTCGAAGGAATCCGCATCAAAATCAAATACCTTTACTTGTATTTACTTGCAACTGTTCTCATCGGATTTGCATTTGCATTTCCCTTATTTTTATTCGTTAGACATCGTCAATTAGCCTAAAATTATGGAAGAATACATCAATACATTCCCGGAAGCCACACAGAAAATCCTTCGTGAAGTTCGCGATGCGATACGCTCGGTCGTACCCGAAGGTACTGAGGAGACGATGGCATATGGTATGCCAACGTTTAAATACAAGAAAAACTTGGTGCACTTTGCAGCATGGAATAATCATTTGGGATTTTATCCAACGCCTAAGCCTTTGGTTGTTTTCCAGGAGCGTTTAAATGCATTTGAAGGTTCAAAGGGAGCCGTTAAGTTTCCCTATCATTTACCTATGCCGCTTGAATTAATTAAGGATATCACACGATTCCGTGTGGAAGAGGTCAATAAATAAATCCATGAAATACACCGCTCTCATTCTACTATTCATAAGTAGTCAACTCATTGCGCAGAGCAATTTGGAAAAGATTCGCTCATTTATACCAACGGCAGATTCGATTTTTCAGGATCAAGCCCTTAAATCTCATATGCCCGGTTTGGTATATGGAATCATGTATCAAGGGAAATTGATACATTCGAAAGCGATTGGAAAAGCCCAATTAGAAACGTCAATTCCGGCGGATATGGATATCGATTTTCGCATCGCATCCATGTCGAAGAGTTTTGCAAGTTTGGCCATATTACAATTACGCGATGCGGGAAAATTGCGTTTAGATGATCCTGTAAAAAAGTATATCCCTGAAATGTCTCAAAGTAAATCCTTGACTAAAGATGCCCCTGAAATAACAATTAGGCATTTAATGACACATGGTGCTGGTTTTCCGGAAGACAATCCTTGGGGCGACCGACAATTGGGAATTAGCGATCAGGCATTTGAGAACATGTTGAAAAAGGGAATTACCTTCTCAAATAATCCGGGTGTGACTTATGAATATAGTAACATGGGATTTGCTATGCTGGGGCTTATTATCAAAAAGGTGAGTGGAATGTCGTATCAGAAATACATCACTGAACGTATTTTCAAGCCCCTTGGCATGAATAACACCTATTGGGAGTATTCGGACGTTCCAGCGAACAAATTAGCTCACGGCTACCGTTGGCTATCCGGAAAATGGGTCAAACAACCGATGGAACATGATGGTGCCTATGGAGCCATGGGAGGGCTTATTACTACTCTGAATGATTTTAGTAAATATGTGGCATTACATCAGGGTGCTTGGCCAGAAAGAGATGAAGTAGATAAAGGGCCCTTGAAACGCAGTTCAATACGGGAAATGCAATTTCCTTGGAATATGAATAGTTTTATACCTGCCTACGTGTACCCGAACGGAAGAAAAGCACCGGCCTATATGGCCTATGGCTATGGCTTAAGCTATTTGAAAGATGATTTAGGTCGGAAGTCGGTAGGTCATTCGGGAGGTTTACCTGGATTTGGTAGTCAATGGCGTATTTATCCTGATTATGAAATAGGGATTATCACCTTTGCCAATGTGACCTATGCACCGGCAAGTTATATAAATTTAAAAGTGCTTGATTCACTCATTTCGACGACAAAATTACGTCCACGTCAGTTGCCAGCTTCTGCCATATTAAAACAAAGACAAACGGAATTGATGACTTTGTTACCAAGCTGGAATCATGCAGAGGTGTCTGGTATTTTTGCGGAGAATTTCTTCTTAGACTATTTTCCGGATATGTTACGAGCAGAATCAGAGCCATTATTTAAACAGATTGGAAACATTCGTAAAATACATGAAATCATTCCAGAGAATAATTTGCGGGGAACCTTTGAAATAGAAGGGGAGAATGGTTCTTTAGAAGTCTATTTTACAATGAGTCCTGAGAATCCTCCGTTGATTCAGGAATACCATATTCAGAAAAAGAAAATGGCTCAAGATTGAGCCATTTTTTTCTTTTCAATTTTCTCATTTCTTCCAAAGGATTTAAAACCTAATTCGGGCGAATAACCAACTGAATTTTTGGAATAATATCCTTTTTCATTGTAAGGCCGTTTGCGTGGATGGTCTTTACATTCCTTCGAGCAAGCACCTTCCATTTCCTTTAGACAACTCGGGCAAATCGCTAAATGCTCATTGCATTCCGGATTTGCACAGTTGACCATATGATCCGACCGATCATGACAAACATGACATGTTGAAATAACTTCCGGATTCACAGAATTGACCGGAGTTGCTACGCGATTATCAAAAACATAACACGAGCCGTCGAAATCTTCACCACCTTCTTCTAGTCCATATTTGATGATTCCTCCGTGCAATTGATAGACATTTTCAAAGCCCTTTTCTAGCAAATAAGCAGATGCTTTTTCACATTTAATTCCACCGGTACAATAAGTAATTACTTTCTTGCCTTTCAAATGTTCAATCTCCTGAACGTGTTGAGGCAAATCCCGTAAATTCTCCATATCAAAGGTATAGGCGCCTTTGAATTTACCAAGTTCATGTTCGTAGTTGGAACGCATATCAACCAAAACAACATCGGGATCGTTTTTCAACATCTCCTTAAATTCTTTGGGTTTTAAGTGTTTACCCGTTCTGACACGCGGATTTACAGGTAAATCAGAGTGCACAATCTCAGCCTTAACACGCACATGCAGTTTATTGAAGGTATGCGTTTCGCATGCATCAATTTTAAAATCAAAATCGGTTCCTGCAAAAATAGGATCCTTTTCTAACCAATGCATGTAGGCATCGCAATCTGCTTTGAGACCGGAAACCGTACCATTTAAACCTTCTGCAGCTACAATGACACGGCCGAGGAGATTATTTTCGATACAAAAAAGGTGATGTTTGACACGATACTCCTCGGGATTCGGAATAGGAGTATAGTTATAGTAAAGTAATACACTGTAAGGTTTCATCTTCAACATGATTTACAGATTAAACAAAAAATTTCGTGACGATGGGGAGATTCGAACTCCCATACCTAAAGCGGCACTACCACCTCAAAGTAGCGTGTCTACCAATTTCACCACATCGCCAAAAACGGTTAGTAAAATTACCAAATATTTACTTACTTGCCAACAATTCAATCATATCAAAAAATTCAAGTAATGGCTTTAGAACTAAGCGGAAAACTTATTAAGAAAATGTCTGAGGTTACAGGGACAGGCAGAAACGGAACAAACTGGATTAAACAAGAGTTTGTTTTGGAGACACAAGATCAATATCCTAAAAAAGTTTGCATGTCGGTATGGGGCGATAAGACCCAAGATTTAGCACCTATTCAAGAAGGTGAAATCGTGAAAGTGCAATTCAATGTGGAATCAAGAGAATACAATGAGCGCTGGTATACAGAAATTCGTGCGTATCGTTTAGATCGTTCGGGCGCTTCAGCACCAGCTCCTGCACAAGACAATGCAGGTTGGGCTCCTTCAGCTCCAGCAGCAGCACCTGCTAGCGCAGCACCAGCGAATAACTTTCCTCCTTTAGCGGCGGAGAGTGGTGATGATTTGCCTTTCTAAGAGCGAAGAGTGAAGAATTAAGAGTGAAGAGGTAAGAGTTTGGTTGTTAGACAGCCAATCATTTACCTCTTTTTATTTCATAAGTTCATGAACAGAAATCACAAAAAGTATTTTATGCTCTTAGTTCTTAACTCTTAATTCTTAACTCTTAATTCTTAACTCTTAATTGAGTTCCCCAAATTTTCCTGCCTCAAAATCATGAAAGGCTTGTAAAATTTCTTGTCGGGTATTCATCACAAAAGGCCCATGGGAGGCAATCGGCTCACGAATGGGTTCCCCGCTCAAGATTAACACCTTGGAATTTACGGTTGCCTCAATATGAAATGATTCTCCTTCATTTTCGAATAGCACAAAATGATCCAATGGTACTAACTCGTCTGTTCCATTGATACGAATTTCGCCTTCTACGACAACGAGGCAAGTTGTAAAATCAGCAGGAAAGCTGAATTCACTTTTTCCTCCCTCCCTTAAATGCGCGTTAAACATGTGTACTGGCGTAAATGTGCTGGCTTTGCCTTGATTCCCTTGGAAATTACCTGCGATTACTTCTACAAAACCACCGTCAACTGGAACTTTAGGAATAGTCGCATTTTCAATCGCCTGATACTTTGGCGTTGACATTTTATCCTTGGCAGGTAAATTCACCCACAACTGAACCATTTGAAAATCTCCACCCGTTTTACTGAATGATTCCTCGTGATATTCTTTATGCAAGACACCGGATGCAGCCGTCATCCATTGCACGTCGCCTTCACCGATAACACCACCGCCACCTGCACTGTCATGATGTGCCACGCGCCCTTTATAAGCAATCGTAACTGTTTCAAATCCTCGGTGGGGATGAACGCCCACACCCTTAGGCGTATTTGTTGGCGGAAAATTAAATTTCGCCCCATAATCCATCATAATGAATGGAGACATGCGATGCATGTCTAGTCCGTGCCGACTAGGAATAAAATTATGCACACGAAAACCGTCTCCCACAAAGTGCGCAGGACCTGGCGGATAGACCGCTTCAATAGCTTTAATAGACATCGGATTAATTTAAAGTAAGTTCCATGGCTTGATGAACAATATCTGCTTCGATAAAAGTTCCCCCAAAGGGTTCAAAGCCAATTAGGCGATATAAAGGCATCACATCCACTTGTGCATGTAAATAAAAATAGGAATTTGAAGGATAGCGACTCTTAGCGTCCTCAATTAAAAAACGAATCACTTGACTCGCATATCCTTGACCTCGAAATTCCTTCAAGGTAGCTATGCGCTCTATTTTTACCCCTTTATCCGTTTTACGAATGCGCCCGGTGGCAACCGGAATGTCATTTTCCAATAATAGAAAATGAATCGCTTGAGCATCCAATTCGTCAAATTCTTCGGAAGGCAGACATTTCTGCTCATGCACAAAAACCGCTGTTCTTATCTCAAAAACAGCAGCGATAAGGTCATCAGTATCCGCCTGAATAATTCTATTTATCTTGCTTTCCATAGGCTTCAATAATTTTACGAACTAATCGGTGACGAACAACATCAGATCCATCCAATTCAACAAACGCAATACCGTTGATCCCACTTAATATACGTTCAGCTTCTGCTAAACCTGAGGTTTGATTTTTGGGCAAATCCACTTGTGATTTATCCCCTGTAATAATTGTCTTGGATTGAATACCCATACGAGTCAAAAACATCTTCATCTGCATGGAAGTTGTATTTTGGGCTTCATCAAGTAGGATAAAGGCCTTGTTTAGTGTTCGTCCACGCATGTAGGCCAAGGGAGCAATTTCAATCGTCCGATTTTCCAGGTAAAACTTCAACTTCTCTGAAGGAATCATATCATCCAAGGCGTCATAAATCGGACGTAAATAAGGGTCAATTTTTTCTTTCAAATCACCCGGAAGAAAACCTAAGTTTTCGCCTGCTTCTACAGCTGGCCTCGTGATGATGATTTTCTTAACCTCTTTGTTTTTTAAAGCACGCACAGCTAAGGCAACTGCCGTATAGGTTTTACCTGTACCGGCTGGTCCAATGGCGAATACAATATCATTGGTGGATGCCGCATCAACTAATTTCCTTTGGTTAGGCGTTTTGGCTTTAATTACGATTCCTTTGTTTCCAAAAAGCAACACATCTTTATCTTCCACCCAGGGAGTGTCCATTTCCTCGCCTGTTGGGTTTAAAATGGATTCAATGTAGGCCTTCATGTGCACAGCTGTAAAAGTGCTATGCTTGTTCAAATGTTGGATACATTGATTCACAATCGCCTCGACTAAAGCCATTTGGTCATCCGAACCTCGAATGATTAATTGATCACCTCGAGCAATGAGTTTGGTTTGTGGGAAAGCTTCTGTCAAAAGCTGAAAATTGGAATTTGAAACCCCTAAAAATTCGATCAGGGAGATGTCCGACAAGGAAATTATTTTCTCTAGCAAGTAGGCAAGTTTTTTAGGTGGAATGAAAGTACTAAAATAGAAAAAGATTGAAATTTTATCTCACCAACAAGGTGATATTTTTGATAAAAAATTGTAAAATTGTACTTATGGATTCGAATAACACATCGCAAACTTTTAACAAGGGCAAACAGGGCATTAATAGCTCAAATCGGTCAAATATGCCTCAAAGGCTAAGTGATTTAGGTTTAGGCAAATTACCTCCGCAAGCCGTTGATTTAGAGGAAGCATTATTAGGTGCTTTAATGCTCGAAAAAGAGCCTTTAGCGAATGTTATCGAGTTGTTGAAACCAGATAGTTTTTATAAAGAAGCGCATACCAAAATTTTCGGGGCTATTCAGGCGCTTTTTCAGCAGTCTCAACCGGTTGACTTATTAACGGTCAACAATCAGTTAAAATCCACAGGAGATTTAGAAAAGGCAGGAGGGACTGCATATTTGGCTCAATTGACTTCACGCGTAAGTTCTACGTCCAACGTAGAATTTCACGCGCGTATCATCATTGAGCAATACATTAAGCGCCAATTGATTCATGTTTCATCAGAAATCCAACGCTTATCGTATGAAGATACGACAGATGTGTTCCAAATTTTGGACCGCATGGAGCAGGAATTGTTTACCATAGCCGAATCAAATATTCGTAAGAATTATGAGAGCATGTCGGACATCCTCTTAAAGGCCGTAGCAGAACTAGAGGAAAAACAACAGCAAAAAAGTGGCATGACGGGAATTCCATCTGGCTTTACGGATTTGGATCGTTTGACATCGGGTTGGCAAAAACAAGAATTAATCATCATTGCTGCACGTCCAGGTATGGGTAAGACTGCATTTGTCGTTTCGGCCTGTAGAAATGCCGCCGTAGAATGGGGACATGCTGTCGCTTTATTCTCGCTTGAGATGAGTGCCGTGCAATTGGTGAATCGGATTATTTCGGCTGAAGCAGAAATTGAGGCAGAAAAGATTCGTAAAGGTAAATTAGAGCCACATGAATGGCAACAATTGCATACCAAAATCAAACGTTTGTACGAAGCTCCGATCTTTGTCGATGATACACCCGCTTTATCTATCCTAGAACTTCGTGCCAAATGCCGTCGTTTGAAGGCTCAGAAAGACATTAAATTAATCGTCATTGACTACTTGCAGTTGATGACCGGAGATAACGGCGGCGGAAAAGGAGCAAGTGGTAACCGTGAGCAAGAAATTGCCCAAATTTCACGCGCCTTGAAGCAATTAGCCAAAGAACTTGATGTTCCTGTGATTGCACTTTCGCAGTTGAACCGTTCTACTGAAACACGCGGAGGAAACAAGAAACCACAATTATCTGACCTTCGTGAATCGGGAGCCATTGAGCAAGATGCCGATCAGGTAATGTTCATTTATCGTCCAGAATACTATCAAATTACGGCTGACGAAAATGGAAATTCATTAGCAGGCATGGGAGAGATCATCATGGCTAAAAACCGTTCGGGATCTTTGGATAGCGTGTGGTTGAAGTTCATCGGTAAATTCACAAAATATTGCGACTTAGATTTCCAACCGTTTGGGGGTGCTGAAGGTGGCAATAATTATGACCTAAGTAAACTTGGTGACCAAACATCCAATTTTGAACAGGGTGGAGGGGATTCCGTATTTAAAGGTAGCAAAATGAATTTACCACCGGAAGGTGATTTTGATCCGCTGAATAGTCCTTTTTAGAGGTAAGCGTGAAGAGTGAAGAGTGAGGAGTGAAGAGTGAAGAGTGAAGAGTGAAGAGTGAAGAGTGAGGAGTGAAGAGTGAAGAGTGAAGAGTGAAGAGTGAAGAGTGAA
>CANGCD010000035.1 GCA_947452215.1 Cytophagaceae bacterium
ACGTTGCGGTGGTGACGCTGCCGGGGTCTGCGACCCCGGCAGCGTCTACCCCTTAGTTCCAAATTTACCTAGCCGCACCGGGCACAATTTCTTTTGTGACTGGTAGCTGTTGGGCATAACGAAACGATCCATCTGCTTTATTAATGAATTTTAATAGGTTTAAATCAGAGCCACTCAAATCGGTATTGATGAAAAACTTACCTGCGGCCCCCGAGGATCCAACAGAGTTTATTTGACCGTATTGATTGATGCCACCCGTGGAACGCTTTACGCCATTTTTAGAAACAAAACGCGATGAACTCGATTGCAAAATCCCTCGATTATCCAAATTCAGCAAATTAGGATTCCCAGGAAAGGTTCCATCCCACCCGGTGATGGTCAAAGTACCTGTAGAAGAAGACAGTGAACTTAATCGGGATATAAAACTGTGATTGCCCGAACCAAAAGCCAACGTTGAATTTTGGGACACATAGATTGATTCCACATTCTCTGTAAATCCATTGGTAAAAAATGTGCCTCCATAAAAAAAAAGCGCACAATTATCGTCAATTGATTCGGATCTCAAGAGGGTTAATGTCCCCGCATTGAGGTAGGTAATCTCCAAGATGATATTTGTCCCTCCGATGCCAAAATTACCCGAACCGTTTTTGATGAGAGAGCCAATGTTAAGGACTCCAGCAACTTGGCCATCATTAATTCCACCACTCGTCAAAGTAGTATTTTCCGTAGTCAAGGTCAATGAACCATTAGTCCCAAAACCATTGGTTCCTATCAAACATTTAATATTGGCCCGAATACTCAGGCCCCCAAACCCATTCAGGCTGATATTACCACCATTGGGTGATTTTGCAGTCATATATTTATAAAAATTGCTACCCCCTTGACTATTCAAGGAGGACCCTACATCCAACCAACTTGTACTGCTTCTGATACTAATAGCGCTGCCACTACCGCCATAATTTCCACTTCCACCAGAACTATTGATACTTCCACGCAATAGGATTGAACCCGTAGAATTTATCGTGATAGCTCCTCCATTACCACCAGTGGTCGAAACTTCACCAATCGAAGCACCCCCTCCAGAATTCAAATTAGCATTCAAACCTAAATTAACGGACCCAATGACGGTATAACTTTGCGATCCAGCAGCTCCCCCGTTGTATCCAGCAGCATTTGATAAAATATAGGGCCGAGTCAAATTATTCCAACCCTTGGTAATTACCTGACCACTTATGCTTAAATCTCCCGCGATAACCATATTCACGTTCCCGGCGCGCCCGGGGTTTGCGGCCCAATTGTTATCTCCACCCCCTAAATCTAAAATACCTAAAATACTCACCCCAGCTCCAGCAGTGACCGTTAAATCATATCCGGGATAATCTGAAGCATAAATATATTGTCGCAGTGTTAAATTGGCATTAA
This sequence comes from Cytophagaceae bacterium, assembly GCA_947452215.1. Lineage (GTDB taxonomy): Bacteria > Bacteroidota > Bacteroidia > Cytophagales > Spirosomataceae > Aquirufa. The sequence goes on from CANGCD010000035.1 coordinate 1,423, forward strand.
ATTGAACATTACCTCCTGCCACGATATTGATCAATTTATTAGCTGATATACTTTTGGCATTGGGCTGACTCAGATCAGATTCAAATATGATATTCCCGGCTTGATTACCTCCCGTTCGAGCAGTATTTAGTTCAATAGATGACCGACCCTCAAGAAGTGTCTGGAGCTCTATGACATTGAGGACGGCATCGTCCGCTGTAGGCGTGAATCGATAAACATTGTAATTCCCCGATACCCACACCCCACGGCTGGTAGCTCCAGTTGATATTCGGATATTACTGTGCTGGGATACGACTTGGTAACTCACCATAAACATCAATATACCAATCAGGTAAAATGGCCCTTTCAATCGATCTCTTTGTAAAGTTTGGTATCTCATGATTTTTTCAATAATAGTAATCGATTTGTACCCGATCATTCAAAACCAAACTGGCCGCCCCATTATTCGCAGGAATATAGGTCAAAGTATTCCCCGAAATCGATACGGCATTTTTTGAAATGCGCACGCCATTGATAAAAAAACTGATGACCGAATTCGCATTGGGACTCTGCGTCAGTGTAAAGGAGGTTTGGCCTGCACTCGAAACACTTATCTCATCAGACACAAATCGCACCAAACTATAATCCGAATTCAACACCGCTTGACTCAAAGCGGAACTTCCATTTCCCTTGATGATACCGCTTAAACTGCTTGCACCCGTGCCGCCTTTCGCAATACTTAAAACCCCTGAAAACTTGGCATCCGTCACAGAACCATTGGCTAGCTTCGCGCTATTAATTGCATTATCCGAAATCACGGGCGCTGACGCCGTCGAACCACTACCCCCCAAGTCACCCGCTAATCGCAACATACCATTGCTAGATGTAGTCGCATCTGAAACCGCTGGCAAGGTTACCGAACTATTCGTACCCGAAAGCGTCAAGTTCGAACCAGATAAGGATAGCGTTTGCGTCTCATTCATCACAGCCACATCAGGTACCCATGCCGTTCCATTGTACTTCAATACTTGACCCACTGCCGGATTCGCAGCACTCACCGTAATTCCTTGCAATTTGGCCACGACAGGAGCTGATGCGCTACCCCCAAAATCCCCTGCTAATTGCAATTTACCCTTTGTATTGGCATCCGCGTCAACCACCGTAGCACTAGACAATGCCGTTTGAACAAAGGAAGTTGTCGCTATAGCCGAAGAATTATTCCCGGGCGATTGCGTAACACCCACGGTACCGCTCGGCAAAGAAGGGCTTCCTGTAAAGTTGGGCGAATTAATATCCGCCTTCATATTTAATGAGGCCTGTAAAACCAGCCCATTCGTGGCCAAATCCACATAATCCTTCACCGCCTTCACCGATGGATACTTAGTATTGGAAGCTCCATCTGCCGCCACATCCGTCGACTTATTCCCTAATGATTCCTTCAAAGCCAAACCCGGAACGCTAGGCGAAGCCGCAGTCCCTCCCAAATCCCCCGCCAATTGAACCTTACCCGTCGCCAAACTTGTCGCATCCGGTGTTCCATTGCTCATGACCACTGAAACCGCTTGATCAATGTAAGTCTTAACCGCACGCTGCGTCGGATATAAGGTATTGCTGGGATAAGAGTTCCCTAAATCGATGGCACTGGACTTATTCGCAAGTGATTCATAATTGTTCGTTATTCCAGAAAGGGCACTTTGTGTGGAATACAGTTGATTTTGCAAATTCCCAATTTGCCCTTGAATACTCAAGGCATTCGATTGGATTTGATTCGCATTTTGCTGAATACGAACGCCATAATCATTTAAGGTCGTATTCACCTGCTGAAGGTCATTCGTATGTTGGCCAACTAGGTCGCTTACTTGCTTCACCGACTGGTCTACCAAAGCAAAGCGAAGCTTATTTGCCGTTTGATTTGCATCAATCTTTGTAGAATTTTCAAGAACCCCTTGCATCGCAGCGCCTACATCCTTTTTAATCGGATCAAGGTCCCTATTCACCAAATAACCTACGTCGTTTTTGAAAAAACTCAAATCCGTAGGGCTGTCCCGAACATTCTTGTAATCCACCGATTCCGCGTAAAGCGAATAAGGACTAAATGTCATCAACTGATTACTCACTTCCGTAAATTTGCCTGTACCCGAAAAATTGACAGAGACGCGCAAGCGCTTCAAATTTTTATCCCATACAATGGCATCAAATTGACTAAATTTGGCAGGCCCCGACAAGGCATCCGAACCCAGACTTAGGGGAGAACTGCCCATCCCGATGGTTAAATTAATTAAGCCAAATTCATCCGTTGAGGTTTGTTGGACCTCTTCATAATCTACCCCCAACTGCGACAGCAAGGTAAACCGCACCCATACCTTTCCCTTCGCTAGCGGCTGACCCGAAATTATCTGACCTGGAATTTCAATCGCATTCGGATCCAAAATAACAGCTTGATAGTTCAAGCCTTTTTGTTGGCCTAACACATTCAAACTCATCAACATTAACAAGCTATATAGATGCTTCATAGGTTCAAGATTCGTTTAGCGACTCAGGCTGATGCCCATCGAAAAGGTCAAAGGTTGTAAATCCAAACGCCCCGTAGGGGTTTGCGGCGCTGATAGCGTGGAGGTCCGACGGATTCGGGCAAAAGCACGTACCTTTTGGCTAACCTCTTTCGAAACTTCCACTTGATACCCGCCCAAAATCTTGAATGAATTAAACTGAGGATCCTCCCGCAAGTCATAATATCGGGATGATAGCAATTGATTACCCGCAATGAGCTGCATTCCCATCAAAACACCCGAAAGTCTTAGATCCCATCCCTTATAGATTGGAATCCTCGGACCAAATTCGGCGGAAAAACCAATAAAATCGGTTTGGTACGAAAATGAAATCTGTTGAATATCGCCAATCGAATTCAATTGATGATAGTTCAAACCCACCGCATAATGCAAATAGCTTAATACGGTTGTTAAACGAGGATGATTGCTAAAATAAACCGCCTTATTGGATAATCTTGAAATGAGACGAACAGTATCGAGCAATACGCGTTCTTGGTTCATTTCAACGTATAAACCTGAAGATGGTTTCATCCCATCTACCGCAATACCTTTTGAATTTTGAAATTGATAATTCGTGAGCGAGGGCCCTATCGACCACTTCCAGGATTGAGCTTGAGTCATGTGACTAACAAGCATGCAAACGAATAATGCCAACCGAAAAACCCTCCGGGCTTCGGCTGAAATCGGTATATTTATCATCTTTAACGTGAACTAGGATCATGCCAAAACTCCGGCGAGTTTTAACAATTTGCTAGCAAAGTAAAGAAAAAATCAATTCGATTGTTAGCGAACAATGGGAATTTTACAAGCGTGACTCGACTATTGCAAATCAATATTGAAATGCAAACCCTTATTTTGGCGTTGCGCCCGGGCATGTTTGATAATCAAATAGGCGACATTGATCATATTGCGCAATTCACATAAGGGGACCGTAATTCGAGATTGCTTATACAATTCCTCATGTTCTAAATAGATTAATTCCAACCGATCATATGCCCGTTTCAAGCGCCGATCCGTGCGAACAATACCCACGTAATTCGACATGATGGATTCAAGTTCTTTGGCCATTTCAGTCACCAGCACCAATTCTTCCGGGTTTCGTGTTCCGGCATCATCCCAAGCAGGAATGCTATCTGGCAACACCTGCGTACCATATTGACTCACCGATTTTTCGAATGCATTATGCGCATAAACAATGGCCTCCAGCAATGAGTTCGAAGCCAAACGATTCGCCCCATGTAAGCCCGTATGTGAACATTCACCCGCCGCATAGAGATTTTCAATATTGGTTTGACCGTAATGATCTACAATGATCCCCCCGCATAAATAATGTTGAGCAGGAACAACTGGAATCATATCCTTGGACATATCCAATCCCAATTCCTTCAAACAGTGCGCATAAATCATGGGGAAATGCTGCAATATTTCTTCCTTCGGAATATGTCGTGTATCCAAATACACATGTTCAACCCCGTGTTTCTTCATTTCGGAATCAATTGCACGAGCAACCACATCACGCGGTGCAAGTGACAAACGCGCATCGTATTTTTCCATGAATGTGGAACCATCCTGATTCTTCAAAATCCCCCCATGCCCACGCACAGCTTCCGAAATTAAAAAGGATGGTTTCTTGCCTGGATTGTATAAGGCTGTGGGGTGAAACTGAATGAACTCCATTCCCTGAACAAAACCTTTGGCACGATAAGCCATCGCGATACCATCCCCGGTTGCGATGGTCGGATTGGTCGTCGATTGATAAACCTGACCAATCCCTCCCGTGGCTAGGAGTGTTGTCTTACCCAAAAAGGTTTCTACTTGCTTGGTCTTTTTATTCAAAACATAGACCCCATAGCATTGCTTTCCTGGCGTATCCTTTGTTACTTTTTCACCTAAATGATGTTGAGTAATCAAATCGACCGCAAAGTAGTGCGTAAAAAAGTCAACCGATTTAAAGGATTTGACTTTGGCGAGCAAGGCACGCTCAATCTCATTTCCCGTCGAGTCTTTATAATGTAGAATTCGCTTATCTGAATGTCCACCTTCTTTAACTAAATCAAAAGTGCCATCCGACTTACGATCAAAGTCGGTGCCATAAGCGATCAATTCACGAAGTCTTTCCGGCGCTTCCCGTACGACCATCTCAACAACCTCTCGGTCACTGATGAAATCGCCTGCAACCATCGTATCTTCAATATGCTTATCAAAGGAGTCATCGGTATCCCAAACGGCAGCAATTCCACCTTGGGCGTATTTGGTATTGGTTTCCTCCGCTACGGTTTTCGTAATCAGCGCAATTTTGACCGGAATTTGACGATCCTCAAAGTATTGAGCAACTTTCACTGTATAGGATAAGCCTGCTATCCCCGAACCAATCACAATAAAATCATACGTAGGCATCCTGTCTTCGATTTTCATGCAAATTAACCAAAAAGCGCTTTAGAAATGAAATGTAGATAATTTATTGTAGTTTTGCGCTTGAAAAAATTTAAACCCTTTAAAATCAACCTTATCTACATGGAATCTTCCAACAATACCTCTAAAGTTGCGCTGATTGTTTTAGCAGTCTTGACAGCTGTTCTAGGTGTACTCTACTTCCGTTCGAATCAATTAAACAACGAACAAGCAACAACAATCGAAGAAAAAGCTACTGAATTAGCGAATACACGCACATCGTTGGATTCAATCTCGACTCAATTGGATGCCAAAATCGCCGAAATCAAGTCTTTAGGTGGACAAGTTGCTGATTTAGAAGCTTTAAAAGTTCAATTGGAACAAGACAAATCTTCGTTGAAAAAAACTAATCATGCAACCATCGCATCATACGAAGCGAAAATCAAAGAATACAATTTGGTATTAACGCAAAAAGATGGCGAAATCGTTGAATTGAAGAAACAAAATGGCATTTTGACGGAAAGCAATCAAGTATTGACGACACAAAATACCAACTTGAATAACGAGAACACAGGTTTAAAAACGCAAAACAAATCGTTGTCGGATACCTTATCGGAAACCGCTGCGAAGAACAAAGAATTAGCGCGTAAGGTTAGCATCGCTGCTGCTTTAAAGGCACAAAATTTACGTGTTCTTTCCATCAACGCAAAAGGTAAAGAAACAGAACGTGCGCGTTTGAATGGCAAGAAAATTGAGAAATTGAAAGTTGTATTCTCTTTGGCTAACAACCCAATCACGAAATTAGAGAACAAAACAATTTACGTGCGCGTAATCGACGGAGAAGGCGCTACGCTTTCTGACGAGGCAATCGGTTCAGGCAAAGTTAACGTGAATGGTAAAGAAGTTACATACACAACAAAACAAGTAATCACGTATACAAACGATAACCAAGAAGTTAGCGTTGTTTACCCTCGTGGTGGCGTTGCTTACAAACCAGGTAAATACACCGTAGAATTAATCGCGGAAGGATTTACCGTAGGTGCGGGGACGTTTGAAGTGAAGTAAAAATTAAGAGTGAAGAGTGAAGAGTGAAAAGGTAAGAATTAAGAGTTGATGCAATCAATTCTTCGTTCTTACCTTTTTTATTGACGATAGACTTTAACCTTTAGACGTTCGTTAGTTCTTGTTGGGGCGCTTTGCGCCAATACCCCAGATTTTAACATGGGGAGTAAACCCGAATTATCGCGTCTCTCTAAAGGCCTTGTGCATAGGCTATAGCCTAGAACTAAAAAACAAAACCTCTACACTTTCTCTCTTCACTCTTAACTCTTCACTCTTAACTCTCAATTCTTCTCCCACCACCACTTCGAAAAGCTCTTTGTAAATAAAATACTTGAACCGATCGTCTGATTGATTTGATAAGAGTTCAATGACCCCGCTAGTGAGGTTTGTACGTTGCGGTTATAGGTTTTTAGACGCAAAGACCCATCCCGATTAATAAACCATTCGAGCGCCCAATCGCCCAGCAATAATTGGGGACTTGTTTGATTTCGCGCATCGGTAAATCCTCCACTCCGCGTAATGCGCAGTCGGTCGTTAACATTATAAGAAGCACGCAATTGTAAATTCGATAAGATATCCTGATTCAAAGTTCCTCCTCCTAAATAAACATCCACATTCAAATCTTTATTTATTTTAGAGGCCAAATTGCTAAGTTGGTTCGACAACATCTCCGTAAAATTACCCATCAAATTACTAATCGCAATCCCCGACCCACCAAACGGTGAAACCAATTGACCAAACAGAAGGACATTACTCACTTGTCGGGTCAGCTCCTGTTCATCCGTTTTTATCCGATTGGCAAATGCTGTCACCGCACCATTCAAATGCACATCTTTCGGATAATCCCGTACGCCTATGTCGAAAGTGATATTCGGTGACAATAATCGATTCTGTAGATTAATCGTCACATCCACCGGATAACGACGCTTAAATTCTGGCATATTACTCTTGTTGGTCGTATCCAATAATATCGGAAACAACGAGGCATACTGCGTATAAATAGCTTTAATATCGACATTGGCTTCCAAAGGATCCCCTTTCCACGAAATCTTCGAACCGCGTTGAATCACGAATTTCTTATTGATCAAATTCTGAAGGGTAAACGTATAGTCTCCTTGGTCGATTGCATAATCCCCATTCATCTTAAAATCGCCCTTCTGATCCAAGGTCATCTTGATATTCCCCATGCCATAAACGCGCATGATATCCCCCTTCTTCGCATCAAATTGAACCTCCCCATATGCTTCGGGTGTAAAGGCCAAATTCAAATCCATCGTGATGCCATCTTGCTTCAATTGATTCATCAAAGGCTTTTGGCTCAGCTCTGCCGCCGCCGCTAAACTATGGCTGTAAAACGAATAATCGCCCTGGTCCGTTTGCTCGTATTCCCGGTCCAGCGGAATGAATAATCGTGTCCCACGATCACTCTTTAAATCAGCCGAAATAACCAATTGATCCAAGGTCCCACGCAAAGCAAAGGGCCCCGTTGCGAAACCTGTTCCATAATAAATCGACTTCGCAGTCCGCGTTGTATTTAACAGTTTGTAATGATTCAAATCTGCTTTCAAATCCAATTCAAACGGACTGTTTTTCGGAAATGCCAAACGAGCATTCAAGCGGGCCGTGTTTCCTTCAGGATCTTTCAATACCCAATTCTGCCCTAAGATTTGACGCGATTTAAACAGCACTGTATCCGCAAAAAGAATCCGTGTATTCAAATAATCAAAGGTTGTTTTTCCATTTCGAACGATGATTTTGCCATCCAAAATAGGCTCCTGAAAACGACCCCCAATGTGTAATTCCCCAGATGCCTCCCCGCCCAAATCAGAGAATATCCCCTTCGCAAAAGGCTCTAAAATTTGCAAATTCGTCTTATTCAATTCGGCCCGAACATTCAATTTCTCCGACTCCTCAAAGGGTTGATATGTTCCACTAACCGACAAAACCGATTCACCCAAACGATTCAAATGGTAATTTAAATCCATCAGTTGAGACGCTGACTCATAGGTCCCTACCCCTTGAAAATCCCCTATATAAAACTTGTCCAAACGCAAGGAATCCAAGAGCAACCAGGAGTCTAAATGCGTATTTTGATACCAATTTTGCAGACTGAATTCCGCATTCATTTCTCCCTGAACCTTGGTCGCAAAGAGTGGCGCTAAAGTCCCCAATTGGAATTTATTAACCTTCAATTTTAAGGTTTCGGTGGAGTCCATCGAGATACTTCCCTGCAAGGCAATCGACTGCTTCTTGTTGGAAATCAATACATGCTCAGCTCGTAAATCCTGGCCTTGAATTCGCACTCGGTTCTCCGGGTCAATCGACCAATCTTGACCTAAAATCCGGACATAAGAATCCTTGAATTTGAGGGATAACCCATCTTTTTCAAACTTCCACAAGCCTCCTAAATGAGCCATATTCTCTTCCCCTTGCTGCTTGAAATCCAAACCAAAATTGATCCGATCTTGATCCCATAAGGCGTCCAACTTGAAGTTTTCTGTGGGTGTTAAGAAATTCAATTGCTGTTTACGGGACTGAAATATCAAACTGGAAGAAACCTCCGGCCCACCTAAGTATTTCGAACTTTGGAATGAAAATACCGATTGATAAAATTTGTAACCGCCAAGAACTAAGGTATCCGGATAGGCCTCCAAACTCACTTGAAAGCTCCGACCCTTGGTGATACTTCCTGAGAAAACCGTATTGTGTGCAACGCCTAAGGAAGGATAAAAACGTTTCAACAATGGCGCAGCATCATGGCAAACAATTGTGAAATCCGCCCCATAGCGATTATCCGTATCATGTATTTTTTTAGCATAATAGGCATTGCGCTCAAACTCGTTTTTTTGAAAATACAATTGGTATTCATCCCACAACTGCAGGAGTTCCGATTGCATCCGACTAGGGACAAAATCACCATTCACTTCCACCGAAACAAACGGAGAATTTAAAACGTAATGCCGCTTCGACCCTGCGCGTACATCTGAATTAAAAGTGACCATATCCATAGCCAAATCTTCCATGTTGGGCTTCTGAATATAAACATCCTGAAAGAAGCCCCGACCAGTCAAATCATCCCAAGAATTCAAAGCGAAATCAATCTCAAATCCTGATTTAAGTCGAATTGCTTCCTTCGTAAAATGCAGTTTGGCTAAATCCGCACGCTCAATTTTGCCCTCCAATTGATACGTAGGTTTTGCTGCTCGAAGATTAATTTCCCCCTCCATATTCGCAAGCAAATGTGTATCCTTGACGGCCACGGTTCCCTTGAATAACTGCTTTTGCAAATTGCCTTTCAAGCTTATCCGCTTGTAGGCATATTGATTAAAATTGATCTCGGAAATATTCCCATCGAAGTCAACATTGGCCGAATTATTCGAAAAACCCGTTCCTTTGATTTTTGCCGCGAGGTCGATGGTACCTAAATAATCTTCCAAAACAAGCAACTTCCCTAATTTAAACTTCTTCAGCGCAACTTGCCCTTCATAGCCCGAGAAAGCCATTGAATCCTTCAAATGCATGGCCATATCCCCTTCCATAAAACCCAATCCGGTTGAGGCTTTTCCGGAAGTTCGGAAAATCATATTAGTCCCCTTAAACTTCCCTGAGAAGGAAACAGGACCCAAAATACGCATTTTATCTGCCGCAGGTTTGGATATAAAAACGGCTAAATCCTGAGGCACAAACAATGAATTTTGCATCACAAAATCCATTTGCGTCTTCGGTATATCAGGTAAACCTTTGAATGAAAAATCCCCTCGCAATACACTCTCCGTACCAAAACCTAATTGGAATTTTTTCAGGGCCAACTGCCTTACCGTCCCAGCCAATTTACCTTGAACTTGGTAAACGCCCTTGTACGGATACATGGCTTCGATAAAGCGCCCCACGTCCTCCGAATTTAACCGAGTTTTAACCAAATTAGCCTGCATATTAGCCTTGTCAAACCATTGGGTTAAATCCTCAATATGCTTATAATTGACTAAAAACTGATTGGCTACATAGGAATCATTAACACTCAGATCCAATTGATCAAAGCGCATTTGCTTGTCACAAATCATGAAATGCGTATTCATGCGCTTAACCTGCAAACGAGTCGCTTCATGTTGGGCTTTAAACCCAATCGTTTCTAGGCCGATGGTATCTCCTTTGGAATAAAACTGCTTGACTTTGGAGTTGATATGGGAAATAGCAAAGTGTGATAAATCAAAGTGCGATGGCGAGCCGGTATTGGGAATTTGCTCGTCGTCCAACAAAAACTGTCCATCTACCACCTCCGCTTCGCGAATGATAAAGGTCGTAGAACCCTTCGAAGGTCCCGGCGAAACACGATTCACCCAGGCAATAATTTGATCAATAAAGTGATTTAAATTGACCTCACCTTTCTTTTTTTCCAGAATCAAATGTACCCTTGGACGCAGCAAACGCGCATAATCCAAGGTCGGCTTATCCCCTCCCAAAAACAGATCACTGATACTGAAATTCACATCGAGGTGTTCAATGTAAATCATTTCTTTCCCCCAGGGGTCATGAACTTTTAACCCTGAGAGACTTAATTCATCGAAAAACTTAATCTGAATTGCTTTAATTTCAACAGGATAACCCAATTCACGCTGAATGATGGGCTTGAAATAATTGGCCAGCAACATCTGATTGGCCGGTGCACGAAGGAGCAAAATGAAGGTGAAAATAAGCAAAAAGATTCCTACCAACCCGTACAGGACTGATTTGGCTAGGATCTTTAGGTATTTTACCATGTTTATTTTTTTTGCCTTATTTTTGCACCCAATGAACTTACTAGCCATCGAATCTTCGTGTGATGAAACCTCTGCCGCCGTGATGGTGGATGGAGTTTTACAATCAAACATCATCTCGACCCAGCTCATCCACACGGAATGGGGAGGCGTCGTTCCCGAGTTGGCTAGCAGAGAACATCAAAAAGCGATCATCCCTGTCGTACAGGAAGCTCTGCAAAAAGCAAATATAAACAAAAATGACCTGAATGCCATTGCCTTTACGCGGGGCCCCGGTTTATTGGGCGCACTACTGGTAGGCACCTCATTTGCCAAGTCATTATCGCTCGCATTGAACATCCCATTAATTGAGGTAAATCACATGCAGGCGCATGTATTGGCACATTTTATTGAAGAACCTAAACCACAATTTCCTTTTCTTTGCCTAACCGTAAGTGGTGGTCACACCCAATTGGTCTGGGTCAAAGATGCTTTGCACATGGAGGTCATCGGTGAAACACAAGACGATGCCGTGGGTGAAGCCTTCGATAAGACCGCAAAGCTGATCGGTCTACCCTATCCCGGCGGACCCTTAATCGACAAATTAGCACAAGCAGGTAATCCCGACCGCTTTCCATTTTCTTTGGGCGAAATGCCGGGCTTAAACTTTTCCTTCTCGGGCATCAAGACGCAAATTCTTTACTTCCTCCAAAAGGAAAGTCAGAAAAATCCGCAATTCGTAGAAGAAAACAAGGCCGACATCTGTGCATCCGTTCAGAAAAGCCTCATCGATATGCTTTTGCGTAAAGTAAAAAAGGCCATGCGGGAGAAAAATTGCAAACAAATTGCCATTGCAGGTGGCGTTTCAGCAAACTCCGGCCTCCGCAGCCGACTGAAAGAAATGGGCGAAAAAGAACAATGGGACGTATTTATTCCCGCCTTTCAATATTGCACAGACAATGCTGGGATGATTGCCATGGCAGGACATTTCAAATACGAAGCAGGGGAATTTACAGATCAAGATGTGACGCCTTTGGCGAGGTATTCATTGTAAAGACGCGATACCTCGCTTCTATTTACAAATAAGACGCGAGGTATCGCGTCTCTACACTAATGATTTCAACGCATTCCAGAACTCCATCTTCAAGGCCTTTTCCGTATCCGTCAACGTAGAAATCAATCGCGGGAAATAATACACCTTACTAGAACCTAAAGTCTGAATTTGATTAGCTTTCAATCCAGGAAGCGTTTGTTCTCCCAAGAAAACATACCGAGATGGCGACGTTTTTGACACAAATTCTTCCAACGAAACTTGAATTTGGTCAGCATCCATAATCGACCAATCCCCTTGCGGTAAGGTCAAGGGCGGCGCCGAAAAGATTAATTGTAATCGAGATTTTTCAGCTTCGGTAATGGCTCCTATGACCAACCAAGGTGTATCAATCGATGGAACTCCCACCTCGACAACTTCTTCCTGCTGAACAACGGGTTCTTGATTTAGTTGCTCCAAAGGACGTTCGGATGTGACCCAATAGATCACCTCGTTCTCATACAAAGCAGCTAAATCAATTCCCTCTGTCATCTTATGCTAATGAACCGCGCAACACACATGCCTCACGATCCGGGCCTGTTGAAATAAAGTTGATCGGTAAATCTAAATGTGTCTCTAAAAATTTAATGTATGCCGAAAGCTCTGCAGGCAATTCCTCAAAACGACGCATACCCTCTAACGAGCAATTCCATCCTTTTAATGTTTCATAAACCGGCTTCACTTTGATATCTGTAATCTCAAATGGGATTTGATCCGTAATCGTACCATCCGGCATTTTATAACCTGTACAAACCTGAATCTCCTCAAAAATATTCAAGACATCCGCCTTCATCATAATCAATTGCGTCACGCCATTGATCATCATCGCGTATTTCAACGCTGGCAAATCGATCCAACCACAACGACGTGGACGACCTGTTGTAGAACCGAACTCACGACCCTCTTGGCGCATACGCTCACCTACCTCATCCTCCAATTCCGTCGGGAATGGACCCGAACCCACACGCGTTGCATATGCCTTGAAAATTCCATATACTTCTCCGATGTTCTTTGGCGCTACACCCAACCCTGTACAAGCTCCTGCTGTAATCGTATTCGAAGATGTAACGAATGGATAAGATCCAAAATCAACGTCCAATAAAGAACCCTGCGCACCCTCAGCCAAAATCGTCTTACCCGCCTGAATCGCATGATTCACCGAATATTCCGAATCCACCAAGTGAAACTCTTTCATAAAAGCAACAGCCTCAAAGAACTCTTTTTCCGCAGCTGCTAAATCATATTCAAATTTATAAACATCCAAAATCGCCTTGTGACGATCTACCAATGCATTGTATTTTGCTGAAAAATCCGGAGCAATCATATCACCCACACGCAATCCTTGGCGTGAAATTTTATCGGTGTATGTTGGCCCAATACCCTTCAAAGTCGAACCAATCTTAGCATCCCCTTTGGCCTTTTCATACGCAGCGTCCAACAAACGATGCGTTGGCAAAATGATTGATGCCTTCTTCGAAATCTCTAAATTCTTACGTAAGTCTAAATTGAAATGAGCTAATCCATCAATCTCCTTTTTGAAGATAATCGGATCCAACACCACTCCATTTCCAATAATATTCTGAACCTCTTGGCGGAAAATACCTGATGGAATTTGATGCAATACGTGCTTAAAACCATCAAATTCAAGTGTATGACCTGCATTAGGTCCTCCTTGAAAACGCGCAACTACCTGGTAACGAGGTGCCAAAACATCCACAATCTTTCCTTTACCCTCATCGCCCCACTGTAAGCCTAATAATACATCAACTGCCATAATATGAATATAAATGATAAATAATTACTCGTGTGATTGAGCCTGGTATTGATCCCGAGACTCACAATTTTTCTTCGTACATGATCCGTAAAATATCAAGGAATGGTGCATCACATTAAACTCCAACATCTCTCCCACCAAACTCTGAATCGTCTGGACCCTCGGATCACAAAATTCAGTCACCTTGTGACAATCCGTACAAATTAAATGATCGTGCTGCCGACGGCCATACGACTTCTCAAACTGCGCTTGATTACGACCAAACTGATGTTTGACCACCAAGTCACATTCAACCAAAACATCTAAAGTATTGTAAACTGTCGCGCGCGAAACCTGATATTTCTTGTTTTTCATGGAGATATACAACTCCTCCACATCAAAATGATCGTCCCGCAAATAGATCTCTTCTAAGATCGCAAAGCGCTCCGGCGTTTTCCGCAGACCCTTATTTTCTAAATAGGCTGTGAAAATCTTTTTAACCGAATCAAACTTCTCTATGGCTGCGGACATTATTGAAAAAAAACACTGTAAAATAAGCAAAAAAAATGGATAAAAACTACTTAATCTTCCCTCGCAACCTCAATCACGCCGGCAACCATTTCCAACTCCGCCACTAAATTTTCCAGATGAGATGTATCTTGAATCATCAACGAAATTTTACCCTCAAAAAGACCATCTTTTACCCCAATCGACAAGGCTGTAATGTTCACCTTTAACTCATCCGATATCACCCGCGTCACATCATTCACTAAACCAACCCGGTCAATTCCGCGTATCGTTAGTTCTACGACAAAGGACATCTGAATCTGACTCGTCCATTGCGCCTTAATCACACGATCGCCATGCCTCGACAACAACTCCGGTGAATTTGGACAGGTCGTCCGGTGAATTTTAATGCCCTCATTAATCGTAACAAAACCAAACACCTCATCCCCCGAAATCGGGTTGCAACACTTAGCCAAGGTATAATCCACCTTGTCCATATCCTCCCCAATCAATAAAATATCCGATTCCTTGCGCCCTTGCTCCACCTGTTGCATCCCCTTCTTAAAGGATTTGCTATCCACAATCGGCGCCTTAATGGCCTTCTCCGCTTGCTTCCGCTCATGCATCTCCTTGTCAGACTTCCAATGTTTCAGTTGGTCTACAGATATATATGCCTTCCCAAAACGATAAAACAAATCATTCGCATCCTTCGCATTGAAATAAGCCCTCAACTGATTCGTCAACTCCAAGGTCAAATTGGGATAACCCAAATGCTTCAAGCGCGCCTCCACCACATCACGTCCCTGAATCAGGTAACCTTTATTGTCTTCCTTAATGCAATCTTTAATACGCGCTTTGGCCTTCGTGGTTGTAACTATGCGCAACCAGTCTTCGGATGGCTTTTGCTTGGAGGACGTTAGAATTTCCAATTGATCTCCATTGGAAAGTTTGTGTGAAAGTGGCACTAATTTGCCCCCCACTTTAGCCCCTATACAATGAGAACCCACTTCGGAGTGAATCTCAAAGGCAAAATCCAAGGCTGTGGCACCGGCTTGCAAGACAACTAATTTTCCCTTTGGTGTAAAGACAAAAACTTCCTCGTGATAGAGTGAGTTTTTAATATCGTCAACTAGCTCAACGGCTGATTGGCTTTTATCATTCATTTCTAAGGCCTCACGAACTTGGCTTAACCACGATTCAAAGGCCTGCGAAGTTCGCGTGTCGGTTCCTTTGTATTTAAAGTGCGCCGCAACCCCCTTCTCTGCAATTTCATCCATACGCTTCGTACGAATCTGCACCTCTACCCAGCGACCTTCTTTGTCATTGCCAAAGGGCATACTCATCACCGTCGTATGTAGCGATTCGTAACCATTTGATTTAGGGGTAGAAACCCAGTCTTTCAAACGGCTTGGATTCGGACGATAGTGGTCCGTTACGATACTGTAAACTTCCCAGCATTCCCCCTTCTCCCGCTCTACCGGCACATCCAAGACCACGCGAATCGCAAACAAATCGTATATTTTCTCAAACGGCGTGTTCGATTTTTTAATCTTATTGTAAATGGAATAAATGGATTTCGGTCGGCCTTTAATGCTATATTTCATCCCACGCTCATCCAAGGATTTCTTGATTGGCCGAATGAATTGCTCCACAAAATTCTCGCGATTTTGCTTATTCTCCATCAACTTGTGCGCAATCTCCCGGTAAGCTTCCGTCTCGGTGAACTTCAATCCTAAATCCTCTAACTCGGTTTTAATGGCATTCAATCCCAAACGGTGTGCCAATGGAGCATATAGGTAAATCGTTTCAGAGGCGATTTTCAATTGCTTTTCCTTGGCCATGCTTTCCAGTGTCCGCATGTTATGCAAACGGTCGGCCAGTTTGATCAAAATAACCCGAATATCATCCGAAAGCGTCAGCAACATCTTTCGGAAATTTTCGGCTTGCTGGGACGTTCCATATTCAAAAGTCCCCGCAATCTTCGTCAAACCATCAATAATTTGTGCAATCTTGGGATTGAACATCTTCTCGATTTCCTGCAAAGTTGTATCGGTATCCTCTACAACATCATGCAACAACGCCGCGATGATCGACGTGGGTCCTAATCCAATTTCTTCGACACAGATTTGTGCAACGGCTAAGGGGTGGTAGATATAAGGCTCACCCGATTTACGACGCATTTCCTTGTGGGCCTCGGCCGACAATAAAAATGCCTTCTTGATTTCTTTGGCGTCATCGTCTTTCAAATACGGCTTTGCCGTACGCAAAAGCTTGCGATAACGCTTCAATATTTCCAGTCGTTCTGCCTCTAAATCTATTTTCATAGCGCTATTTTGCTTGTATTA
>CANGCD010000036.1 GCA_947452215.1 Cytophagaceae bacterium
GTTTTTTGAATATAGGAAAGGGTACTTGCGAACAATATTTCTCTGATAGTCCATAAGATTATGACGATATATGTGGTAATTATTAAGCCGACAATTATTCTAAATAATTGAGAGGCTTCGGGCGAAATAAGATTCATGCTTGCACGTGGTTAATTTTTGAAATTTAAGTGCTTTATTTCAGCTGAACTATTCTATTTTCGACTAATTAAAAAAAGATTGTATTTCAACGAACGAAAACTTAATTTACCTCCTCAAACTCAACAACATGAAAAAACTTCTCCTCTTACTCGCATTGCCTTTTTTAGGACAGGCACAAGATAGAACCTACGGTAAATTGTGGGCAACCCGCTCGCAAGTGATGGCCCAAAACGGGATGGCTGCTACGTCACATCCTTTATCCACTCAAGCAGCTTTAGACGTATTGAAAGCTGGAGGTAACGCCATCGATGCAGCCATTGCGGCAAATGCCATGGAAGGTGTTGTGGAACCCCATGTGAATGGCATTGGTGGTGATTTATTTGCCATCGTTTGGGATGCAAAAACGAAAAAACTTTATGGTTTAAATGGTTCGGGGCGTTCGCCTAAATCATTGACGTTGGCCGAATTTAAAAAGCGCGGATTGACGCATATTCCTTCTACAGGCCCACTTCCGGTTTCCGTTCCAGGAGCTGTAGATGCTTGGTTTGAATTGCACAAGAAGTTCGGTTCGATGCCGATGAATAAGATTTTGAACGCTGCGGTAGCCTATGCGCGCAATGGATTCCCGGTTCACGGCGAATTGGCTTCCGCTTTAACGCGTGTAGAAGCCAATTATGGTAAATTTCCGAACGTTGCCCAACATTATTATCCGAATGGCAAAGCCCCGGTCGAAGGAGATATTTTCAAGAACCCAAACTTAGCGAATACGCTCGAGAAGATTGGTCGGGAAGGCCGCGACGCCTTTTACAAAGGCGACATGGCGCGCACAATGGATGCTTTCATGAAGAAGAATGGCGGATTTTTGAGCTACGACGATTTAGCTTCGCATACCTCTACCTGGATCGACCCGGTGTCAGTGAATTACCGCGGATATGATGTTTGGGAATTGCCACCGAATGGTCAAGGAATTGCGGCATTACAGATGTTGAACATCTTGGAAGGGTATGATTTTTCTAAAATCAAATTGGGTTCTGCCGAGCATGTACATTTATTTACGGAAGCCAAAAAACTTGTTTTCGAAGACCGTGCAAAATATTATGCAGATCCAGAATTTGCCAAAATTCCGGTAGCGAGTCTTATCTCGGAGGAATATGCGGCTGAGCGCCGGAAATTGATTAACCCGAATCGTGCCTCCAAGCATTTCGATGCGGGGAACCCGGCATTGAAGGATGGGGATACAATTTATTTGACGATTGCCGATAAAGATGGCAACATGGTTTCATTGATTCAAAGTAATTACCGCGGATTTGGTTCGGGAATGATGCCGGATGGTTTAGGATTCATGTTCCAGGATCGCGGAGAATTATACAGTTTGACGGAAGGCGAGAACAATACCTATGCGCCAGGAAAACGTCCGTTTCATACGATCATTCCTGCCTTTATGACGAAAGATGGCCAGCCGATTATGAGTTTTGGGGTGATGGGTGGTGCGTTCCAACCGATGGGGCATGTTCAAATCGTAATGAATGTGGTCGACTTTGGGATGAATGTTCAGGAGGCGGGAGATTTTCCTCGCATGAATCATGAAGGATCTTCGGAACCTACGGGAGAGAAGATGGAGCCAACGGGCGGCATGATTACTTTGGAATATGGGTATCCGTATGAAGTGATTCGCGAACTATTGCAAAAAGGCCACCAAGTAGGTTATTTGAATGGAATCTACGGGGGGTATCAATGTATTAAATGGGACCCTGTTCGTAAGGTATATTTTGGTGCGACGGAGTCACGCAAAGACGGGCAGGCTGCAGGATACTAATCTCCCACATACCTTTGTAAATTCTTCTAGGTTTGCTAAAGGTATGTGAGAAAAACGATAACTATGACCAGTAAACTGATATTCAAAAAAGTATTCACCGGACATACGTGGGTTGAAAATCAAGCCATTTGTATCGAAGGTGGTCGCATTAGATCCCTTCAAAATGAGGAGGGAGGAGTTGCTGATGGAATACTTGTTCCGGGCTTCATCGACTTGCAAGTTTATGGTGGAGGAGGCTTACTTTTCTCGAATCATCAGACGCAAGCTGCGATTCAAGCGACCTTTGACGAACATGCCCAAACGGGAACAGTTGCATTTCAAATTACGTTGAACTGCTCCCCTAAAAGTAGCATGTGGGCCGCCATCGATGCCTGCAAATCCTATGTGGGTAAAGGCCTTGCGGGCCTACACCTCGAAGGCCCCTTTTTTAATCCCGTGAAACGTGGTGCCCATTATGAGGCGTTTGTTCAGGAACCCACAATCGATTTTGTGAAAGAAATCATTGAACGCACGGACGGTCTTCCCACCTACATGACCATCGCGCCGGAGATGTTTGCTCCAGAGGTGTTAACGCTATTGAAAAACAGTCACATCATGTGTTCCATGGGCCACTCGGACGCTACGTTTGAAGAGGCGCAAAATACTGGGATTACACGGATTACCCATTTATTTAATGCGATGTCGCAATGGCAAAGCAGGGCTTTAGGCTTAGTGGGTGCGAGTTTTCGCTCAGATGCTTGGACGAGCATCATCGCCGATGGGCTGCATTGTGATTTTGAATCTTTACGCTTAGCCAAACAATTGAAAGGCGAAAAGCTCTTTTTAATTACAGATGCTGTGACCCATGATGAATCAGGGCCTTATATTTTTTCGAAAACAGGTCCTAGGTTTACCAATGAAGCCGGAGTGCTGTCTGGGTCGGCCTTATCGATGGACGAAGCGATCCGGAATTGTGTGAATCACGCAGGAATTTCCATAGAAGAAGCCATTCGTATGGCAACGATTTATCCCGCAGAAGTAGCAAATTTAAGCGATTTAGGTAGCATAGAAACGGGTAAACGGGCTTGCTTCGTACATTTATCCGATGATTTACAAGTAAAGCAAGTTTGGTATGATGGGGAAGCTTTGATAAATTAGTGCATGATTCATTTCCCTTCTAAACAGCCTCAGGTCCAAACGACCATTTTTACGAAAATGTCCCAACTCGCGTTGGATGAAGGGGCATTGAATCTTTCTCAGGGTTTTCCGGGTTTCGATTGTTCAGAGGAATTACAAGAACTGCTCAAGTTTTATTCCAAAGGCCATAATCAATATGCGCCGATGGCCGGTGTTCCGGCCCTAAGACATAGTATTGCGGATAAAACACGTGCTTTTTATGGCATTGATTTGGATGCTAATACCGAGGTAACCGTCGTTTCTGGAGCCACCGAAGCCCTTTTTGCCGCGATTCATTGTTGTGTTTCGCCGGGTGATGAGGTGATTATGTTTGACCCTTCCTATGACGCCTACGACCCTATCGTACGTTTAGCTGGCGGTGTTCCTGTGCATATTCCCCTACAGGCAAGCCAAGGATTTCGGATTGATTGGTCGGAATTAGCTCGAAAGATTACGCCCAAAACCCGTGCGATCATGGTTAATACGCCGCACAATCCCACAGGTTCCGTGTGGTCCATGGAGGATTTAGATGCTTTCGCCGAAGTCGTGAAAGGAACGAATATTTTGATTATTTCGGATGAGGTTTATGAACATATCGTCTTTGACGGCGCCCAACATGCCTCCGTATTATTGCATCCAGAATTGCGAAAACGCAGTTTTGTCTGTGGCTCTTTTGGGAAAACATATCACATTACCGGTTGGAAAATGGGCTATTGCCTCGCCCCGGAGTATTTGACAAGCGAGTTTCGTAAGCTTCATCAATGGGTAACCTTTTCGAGTGCGACACCGCTGCAATATGCACTAGCAGATTACTTGAAAACGCCGGAACATTATTTGGGCTTAGCTGATTTTTACCAACAAAAGCGTGACCTTTTCGCCTCCTTTTTCGAAGGGTCCCGTTGGAAAATTTTACCATCTCAAGGTAGCTTTTTCCAATGCTTAGACTATTCTGAAATTAGTGATGAGATGGATGTGGATTTATCGGTCCGACTGACCAAAGAGTTAAAGGTCGCCTCGATTCCAGTGTCTGTATTTTATGAAAAGGCGCCTGCAGATCGTATTCTGCGTTTTTGCTTTGCAAAAAACGACGACATGCTTCAAGAAGCCGCCCAAAGACTCGCGAAATTATAAGTACTTTAAGGCAATTGCCTCCCCAATCTGACTTAAATAGTGCGCTGCATTTTCCATAGCGTCTTTTGGACTAGTTGCCACATCCGTGATGCTATAAACGTCCCTCGGGTCTATAAACAAGGGAATCTTCTCCGGATCCTCAAATACCCCGCAAACTAAAATGGTCTGCTTTAATTGCTTGTCGGTTCGTGCAATTACGTTGGAAATCAATTTCCCCGACCAACTTTGTTGGTCTATTTTCCCCTCGCCCGTCACAATAAAGTCCGCTTTGCGAATCGCTCGATCGATGTGAATTTTATTCAATAACCATTCGGCTCCGGGTTCCAGTTTCGCGCCGAGAAAATGTACAGCTCCAGCCCCTAAACCTCCTGCCGCGCCTGCTCCTGGCATATCTGCAGGAAGCCAGCGGCCCATATTAATTAGACCTTTGTCTAATTGTTTAACCATACTTGCGTTTGCCCCTTTTTGTTTGGCATAAACATGTGCCGCCCCATCGATACCGTGTAATGGATTGGCTACATCGCTCAATACAATGAATTGAATGGTGGGATAGGGGTTTGCTCCCTTGATTTCTGTGATATTTTCAAGTGCTGAGCCAATAGGTTCAAGCGCTGCACCTGAGGCGTCTAAAAAAGTATAACCTAATGCGGATGCCATACCAATTCCTGCATCGTTGGTTGCGGAACCGCCTATCGTCAATACAATACTTGTCGCACCTGCTTCCGCCGCATGTTTGATTAATTCCCCCGTACCGAATGTGCTCGTCTTTAATGGGTTCTGCTCTTTTTTCAGCAATAAGCCTAAACCTGAAGCACGCGCCATTTCGATGTAGGCGGTTTTTTGGTCGGCCAACCATAAATAGGACGCCTCGATGGGACGAAATAAGGGATCATTGACTTGAACAGTAATCCATTTGCCCCCATGCATTTGTTGGACAACTTCCAAGGTTCCCTCCCCGCCGTCTGCCAATGCAATGCATTGAATACTTGATTTTTTACGCTTATTCATAATACCCGCTGCAAGCGCTTCCGCGGCCTGTTGGGCACTTAAGGATCCTTTAAATTTATCGGGGCAGATTAATATGTTCACTTGTGTCTTTTAATGGTTCAATTTACGGACATTTCTTTACTTTTGTGCTGCTAACCCGAACCCATGAAGTACTTCCTTATTGCACTTAGTTTCTTTTTTATCACAGCTTGTACACATCAACCCGATTTGAAGGGTTTTGATGCAACATCTTTTAAACAAGATCGGGGAGGATGCGCAGGTCAGCGAATTAAACAAATCAATTGGTTGAAAGCAAATAAAATGGAATTGCTTGGGACAACGTCCAATAACATGGAGGATATTCTCGGTAAGCCGGATATTCAGCAGTTGGCAGATCGCAATCAAGAATATTACATCTATTTCTTAGAGCCTGGCCCGCATTGCAATCAAAAAGAATCTCAAGCCAAATCCATTGCTTTCCGTTTCAGTGCCATGGGTATCGCCACTGAAGTAACTTTTCAAGCGGGCGTACCGTTATAAAAAAAGCCCTCAATTTTCATCAAGGGCTTTTCATTATCGTCTTCGTTTTCCGCGCGGAATGACTTTCGAACTTCGTGCACCGCGTGGCATATCACGTTTCCGTGAGCGATTATTCGCATATGCACCTGCTCCCCGCATGCCCACCATTTCTAAATCGATAGTCCTTTTGGCCAAATTGGTATCGCGCACTTTGACTTTCACCGCATCTCCAAACGTAAATACTCGTCCGTTGGATTTACCTACAATCCGATAATTTTCCTTGTCTAAATCGTAGAAATCATCATTTAGGTCGACCATACGTACCAATCCTTCACAAGAAGTATCACCGATTTCCACAAACAAACCAAATTCCGTGACGCCCGTAATGATGCCTTCAAAGATTTGGGGTTCATGCAAACTCATGTATTCCACCTGCTTGTATTTGATGGATGCACGCTCCGCATCTGATGCTAATTTTTCGCGATCTGATGAGTGTTTACATTGAATCTCTAAAGGTGCGCGTTCTGGTGAAGCACCCCCATCTAAATAATGTTGTAACAAACGGTGTGTCATCACATCTGGGTACCGACGAATCGGACTCGTAAAGTGTGAATAGAATGGAAACGCCAAACCAAAGTGGCCGATGGCATCCGTACTGTACCGTGCTTTGGACATCGTCCGTACCGCTAAACTTTGTAATACGTGTTCCTCTCCTTTTCCTTCAATGGATTCCATCAAGGCATTAAAAGATTTACTGACGTGCTGCGGTTCTGTTGTTACTTGATATCCGAATTTCTTTGCAAATGATGAGAATACACGTAATTTCTCCGGATCCGGTGCTTCGTGAACACGATAAACCATTGTATTACGCGGATCGGTTTTCTTTAAATCATGTACATATGTGGCAACACGTTTGTTTGCCAACAACATAAATTCCTCGATCAACTTATGTGCATCTTTTCGAACACGGGGATGAACAGCGATAGGCTTCCCGTCTTCATCTAATTCAAAACGAACCTCTGCCGTTTCAAAATTTACCGAGCCATGTGCAAAACGTGCATCACGTAATTTATGAGCCAGCTGATTTAATGACTTGATTACAGGCTCCAATGAATCTGTAACCTCCCCTGTATTTTCGATTAACTCTTGCGCTTGTTCATAGGCAAATCGACGATCGGAATGGATGACGGTTCTTCCAAACCATTCCTTTACGATGACATTGTTCGGGTCAAATTCAAAGACCGCTGAAAAGGTCAATTTGTCCTCATTTGGACGTAATGAACACAATCCATTCGATAATTTTTCAGGTAACATGGGAACTACGCGGTCTACTAAATAAACAGACGTTGCTCGTTTGTATGCCTCTTGATCCAATAAACTGCCTGGTTTCACGTAATGGGATACGTCGGCGATATGTACTCCAATCTCCACATTTCCATTTTTCAACACCTCATAACTCAATGCATCATCAAAATCTTTGGCATCGATGGGGTCAATCGTGAAGCTTAGAACTTTCCGCATGTCGCGGCGCTTTTTGATTTCTTCTTTGGGAATCGTTGTATTAATGGAAGCAGCCATGTTTTCCACTTCTGTAGGGAATTCATATGGCAAGCCAAATTCCGCCAAAATCGAGTGCATTTCCGTCTCGTTTTCACCCGCTTTTCCTAAGACTTTTATCACTCGGCCTTCGGCTTTTTTGCCTGGGCTGCCCCAACGGGTTACTTCGACGATTACCTTATCTAGGTGATTGGCCCCCATAACTTCCGTGCGAGGAACATAAATATCTTCGTAAATTTTCTTTGAATCCGGAATCAAAAACGCATAGTGTGGGGTTACCTGAATGACGCCCACCACATCACTCGATCCGCGTTCTACAATTTCAATAACTTCCCCTTCTGGTCGGTCGTTCTTCTTTTTTTCCGATGGTTTACGTGCTTGTACACGAACCCGGTCGCCATCTTTGGCATTATTTAAGTCGGCAGTTGCCACCCAAATATCTTTCCCTTCCCCCTCTACCACGACAAATGCAAAACGCGAATTAACATGATCTACGCGGCCTTCCACAACAAATGACTCGTTGTCATATCGAAAATTACCATCTTCTTGGCGGATTAATCGGCCTTCCGAAGCTAAGCGATTTAATACATCGCCATAAATTTCTTTTGTTTTGCGATCGCGGATGGCGAACGCTTTATGAATTTGATTTAACGAATAAGAACGGTAATCGTTTAATTCGAAAAAGTCTACTACTTCTTGTTGGAGTCCTTGAAAAAACTTCTCCTCTTTTGGGTTCCTTCCCATAATTATTTTCTATTAGCCTGCAAGGTACATAACCTTCACAGCGTTTCAAATCTTAAAACCTTATTTGTATCTTTGCGAGATGAATCGCTCCCGCATTGCGCAATTGTTATTGGTACTCCTCATTCTTTCTGGAGTGTATTACGGATACCAATCTTTCCAAACAGGTACTCAAGAAACGACTTCGGCTCCTAGTTTAGTTCCAACGCCGGAATTTGCCGCGGATTCTGCTTATACATTTATCGCTAAGCAAGTTGAATTTGGGTCTCGAGTACCCAATTCTCCCGCACAAAAAGCGTGTGGTGATTGGATTGTTTCTAAGATGAAATCCTATGGTTTGCAGGTTTCCACGCAGCCTTTTGTAGCCAATCGTTACGATGGAAAGAAGTTGGACGGTGTGAATATCATCGCGTCCTATAATCCAACAGCCGCAAAGCGCATTTTGATTGCCGCGCACTGGGATGCTCGTTCGATTGCCGATAAAGATTCGGTTCGAAAAGACCAGCCCATTGATGCCGCAAATGATGGCGCCTCTGGTGTAGGTGTTATGATTGAGTTGGCCCGTGTTTTATCAGAAACCAAGGATAAGCCTTCCGTAGGTGTTGATTTTGTATTTTTTGATTTAGAAGATCACGGCGAACCGCATGACATGGAGGCGGGGAATCCGTTAAGTTGGGCCCTAGGTTCACAATATTGGGCGGCGCATTTGATGCCAGAAAATTACCGACCCTATTACGGAATTTTATTGGATATGGTGGGTGCCAAAGGTGCGGTATTTCCACATGAAGGTTCATCCATGCAGTATGCGCCAGGATTGGTTCGTTCTATTTGGGCAACAGCTGCCGATTTAGGTTATGGGGCTCAGTTCATGGATGCGGATGCATTTGGCATTTCGGATGACCATACGGCAGTGAATGAAATTGCTAAAATTCAGATGATTGATATCATCGATTTACGTCCTGTGAATGGTGGATTTGATTTCGGATCCTATCATCACACCCATCAAGATAATTTATCGAACATCGACAAATCCACGTTGAAAGCCGTGGGCCAAACCCTTTTACAAGTTTTATACCGAGAATAATGGAAGAATTATTGCAAGTACATTTGAATGATACGCATGTCGCTTTGGGCGCAAAAATGGTTCCTTTCGCGGGATATAACATGCCTGTGCTTTACACAAACTTGATCGAAGAACACAATTGTGTTCGTAACGGTGTGGGTGTTTTTGATGTAAGTCACATGGGTGAATTTTTCTTGAAAGGGGAGAAGGCATTGGATTTGATTCAATATGTCACTTCAAATGATGCGTCTAAATTAGTAGATGGAAAAGTTCAATATTCGTGTTTGCCAAATGCAACGGGTGGTATTGTGGATGATTTGTTGGTCTATAAAATTCGCGATAACGAATATTTATTGGTTGTGAATGCGTCCAACATCGACAAGGACTGGAACTGGATTTCTTCACACAATACTTTCGGGGTAGAGATGAAGAATGCAAGTTCATCGTATTCATTGTTTGCCGTTCAAGGTCCTAAGGCTGCAGGTGTTTTGCAAACATTAACGGCAGTTGACTTGTCCGCCATGCCTTATTACACCTTCAAAATCGGCTCTATGGCTGGTTTTGATGATGTCATCATTTCGAATACGGGTTATACGGGAGCAGGCGGATTTGAGATTTATGTGAAGAATGAAAATGCTTTAGCGATGTGGAATGCTATTTTTGCGGCTGGCGCTTCGGAAGGTATTCAGCCGATTGGCTTGGGTGCACGTGATACATTGCGGACCGAAAAGGGTTATTGTTTATATGGTCATGACATTGATGACACGACTTCGCCAATTGAAGCTGGCTTGGGTTGGATTACGTCTTTCAATAAAGATTTCATTATGAAAGATCATCATGCGGCGATAAAAGCGTCAGGTCCTTCGAAGAAATTAGTAGGCTTTGAGATGATTGATCGTGGGATTCCACGTCAGCACTATCCGATCTTAAATGCAGCGGGCGAGGTGATCGGTGAGGTAACATCAGGTACTCAATCGCCGACACTTTCAAAAGGTATTGGGATGGGTTATGTGTCTTCGTCACATGCAGGATCTGAGATTTTCATCTCAATTCGTGAGAAGGCCTTGAAGGCAGAAATCGTTAAAATGCCCTTTGTATAATATGCAGAAAATAGACGTCTGTTTATCGCCTGATTTAATTCACCTTTACGACCTAGCTGGGAAAGCTGTCGTGGTTGTGGATGTTTTCCGTGCAACTTCTTGCATGGTGACAGCCTTTGCACACGGGGCTGTAGAGATTATTCCCGTAGAAGATGTGGAAGTTTGTGCTTCGCATCGGGAACAAGGATATTTGATTTCGGCAGAACGCAATGGCGTGACTCCGGCAGGATTTGATTTTGATAATTCGCCGTTTTCCTACCAGGTCGATCGCGTTAAAGGGGCGAAAATTTGTGTGACTACGACCAATGGAACGGTAGCTTTGCGTCGGTCCGTTCAGGCTACACAAGTCTATGTGGGCGCATTTTTAAATATTTCTTCCGTTGTTCGAGCACTAAAAGCTTGGCAGGGAGATGCAATCGTTGTTTGTGCGGGATGGAAAGGGAAGCCCAACTTGGAAGATACCTTGTTTGCGGGAGCTTTAATTGATGAATTAGTAGGCCAATATACCGTCGCGGATGACGCGGCTTTGATGGCTTGGAAACAATATAACTTGGCGTCGAGTGATTTGATTACGGCGGTGAAGCATTCATCCCATGTGAATCGTTTGTTAGGATTGGGCATTGAAAAAGATATTACGTTTTGTTTGGAACGGGATCGGTATGACGTATTGCCGCACCTACAAGGCGATAAATTAGTATTATGAAATTATACAGCACACAACACGAAAGTGCCGATGTAGATTTGCAGGAAGCGATTTTTAGAGGTTTGCCTCCGGATAACGGTTTGTACATGCCTTACGAAATTCCTGTGATGCCGTCATCTTTTTTCGAATCCATTCACACGCTTTCTTTGCCCGAAATGGCGAAGGCTGTATGCAAAAATCTCTTGGGAGATGATTTGACGGAATCGGAAATTGACGGGATCATTGATGTGTCGATGACCTTTGATGCACCGGTGGTTTCATTAGAGGAGAATGTGGGTGTGCTGGAATTATTCCATGGTCCATCCATGGCATTTAAGGATTTTGGTGCGCGATTTATGGCGGCGATTATGTCGCATTATTTGGTGAAGTCCCAACGGGAAATTCGCATTTTAGTAGCTACCTCGGGAGATACGGGTGGTGCGGTAGCACAAGGATTTTACAATACACCCGGGATTTCGGTGACGATTTTATACCCGACGGGTAAGGTTTCGGATATTCAGGAGAAACAATTGACGACTTTAGGCGGCAATGTGACTGCTTTGGAAATTGATGGGACCTTTGATGATTGCCAGCGATTAGTGAAGCAGGCCTTTTTGGATGAAGAATTACGTGCGGCGTTTAATTTAGCCTCTGCGAATTCCATCAACATTGCGCGTCTGATCCCGCAGTCCTTTTATTATTTCGCGGCCTATGCGGCATTGAGAAAGCAAGGAATTTCTAAACCAGTCGTATTTAGTGTGCCGTCGGGAAATTTTGGAAATTTAAGCGCAGGATTAATGGCCTACCAAATGGGCTTACCTATTCGGGCTTTCGTTGCGGCATGTAATGCGAATCATCCAGTACCCGATTATTTGGCATGTGGAAATTACAATCCAAAACCATCAGTTGAGACCATTTCAAATGCCATGGATGTAGGTGCTCCTTCCAATTTTATTCGGATGCGTTTACTAGCCGGTGATGAGATTGAGCAGGTGCGGAAAATCGTCAAGGGTTACGATACAAGCGACGAAAAGACAAAGGAAATTATGCTGGACGTTTACCAACGAACAGGCTATATCATGTGTCCACACACGGCAGTTGCATATGATGGATTAACTCAATATGCTAACGAAAACGCAGGGGATTATTATGGTGTTCTCCTATCGACGGCTCATTACGCGAAATTCTTGCCTACGGTGGAGTCGACCTTAGGAACGAAAGTAGAAGTTCCCGCCCGTTTGGCCGAGCTATTAGACAAACAAAAAAAGTCGATTCCCATGGGAACCGACTTTGAAGGATTTAAGAAGTACTTGTTATTATAAAAGTGCTTTGAATTTATCTTGTTCAAGGTAAGCCTGAATCAATACGAGTACTACAACTGGAATTCCAACGCCCATAGATCCTGCGATGTAAATATCGAATAATAAGATATTAACAGCGATAGGAGCTAGGATTAGTAGGGCTTTTGCCCGGTGCGCAGGGAATAAAATCAATGCACCTCCAATGATTTCTAAAACTTTAATTACGGCTAAATAGCCAGTTCCTCCGAATAAGGACATGAATTCAGGGGCTCTACCTGGCATGGGTTGATCGGCACCAACATGTAAGAAATAGGTAACTCCACCTGCGATGAATAGTAGGCCGAGTAAAACGGCGGGTACGTGTTTAAGTAGTTTCATTTGTTTGCGTTTTTTGGTTTAGTAAAGGCAAGTAAATACTATCTCGTGAAAAATCCAATTTGAAATTAATGGTCTCTTTTCAAATAGTCATTTCGAGATAAGTATTTTTCGATAATCACATAAAGCAAGATAAATAGGTAGCGGCTACCCATTTCTTTGATTTTCAAGTTGGACTCACCCGCTTTTCGATTGCGCCATGAGTTAGGCAATACACCATAGCTATAGCCGCGGATAATGGCTTTCAGCGGAAGTTCAATCGTAAGATTAAAGTGCGCCGATAAGAAAGGTTTTAGGCCTTGAATGGTTGTTTTTTTGTACAGTTTGAAGGCATTCGTCGAGTCGTTATAAGACATTCCCAACAAGATTTTGATTAATGTATTCGCGAATCGATTAATCAAGTATTTATGTTTTGGGTAATCGTAGGTTGTTCCGCCTCGGATGAATCGAGAGCCAAATACGCAATCGAGATTTTCTGCAACCATTTTGCGGTAAAAAGCCACTAAATCTGCGGGATCATCGGATAAGTCCGACATCATGATTGCGACGCAATCCCCTTGAAAACGCTCCAATCCGTAACGAATGGCATATCCAAAACCGTTAGGCCCATGATTCGTATGTACCACAAGGGTTGGCATCGTTTCTTGAATGTTTGTTAATAATTCGAGCGTATTGTCCTTGGAATTATCGTTTACTACGACGATTTCATGGTCGATTTGTTCTTCCTGCAACTTCGCATAAAGGGTGCGTAAGGTCTCTTCGATGGAACCTTCTTCGTTGTAGGCAGGGAGGACGATGCTTAATTTCATTAGGCTAATATGGCTTTGAGAGCGGCTTCATCATCGATGAACCAATCATGAACTTCTTGAAGAAGGGTAGGAACGCTAATTTCAGGTTTCCATCCACTAAACTCTGTGATTTTGCGATTATCCGTGATGTAAATAGGTAGGTCACCTGGTCTGTTTTCCAATGACGACCCCATTTCAATCGTATTCCCCGTAATTTGGGTACATAAATCTGTCAATTCTGCTAAGGAAACCGTGTTTTCTAGCCCGCCACCTACATTGAATATTTGACCTTTTTGTAAGCCTAAATTCGCAATTTGCCATTGAACTAATCGGAATAAATCGCGTACATGCAATACATCGCGGGCTTGTTGACCTAAACCCCCATATCCGATATACCCTAAACGGCCTTTCCAGAAGTGTTTCGCCATCCAAAGCACAATAACGCCTTGGTCGATTTTGCCCATTTGGTAGGGGCCACTTAATACGCCGCAACGATTAATGACTGCCGGTAAGCCAAAATTATGTGCAAATTCTTGGATGAAATATTCGGAGGCTAATTTAGTTGCCCCATATAAAGAACGTAAGCCTTCCAGCGGATAGTTTTCTGCAACGCCATGCTCCGATAAGCCTTTGAAAGCCTGTTCATTGGATAGATTGAAGCGTTTTGGCGAAGAAACTAAGTTAGCTTCCGCCAAAGTATCGTATGGATACACGCGGGAGGTAGACAGGAAAATGATTGCGGCTTGATGCTTTTTGGCAAAATAGAGTGTATTAATTGTGCCGTTTAAATTGGTATCAATTAAATTTTCAAGTTCGCCAGGGACTTTTCCAGCTAATACGGAGGGTTCTGCTGCGGCATCAATGACGATGTCTACGGCCGGAATACGCTCAAAATCCGTTTTGACACGAACGTCGCCGTGGACAAATTGCCCCCCTGCCGCGAGTACTTTTTGTAAGTTGACTTCCGAACCTCGGCGCGATAAATTATCTAAACAATAGACCTCGGAATCCGTGTAATATTGTTTGAATAAAACGGCAAGGTTTGAACCTACGAAGCCACAACCTCCTGTAATTAATATTTTCATGCTTCCATGTAACGGTTGTAGATGTCAACAAAAACATCCTCCAATGATTTTGTGATGTCCCAATTCGGGTAATGCGCCTTCATTTTGCGCAAATCACTGTAATAACAAATGTGGTCTCCGATACGGTTTTGGTCCACATATTTATATTTCATGGGCTTGCCTGAAATCTTCGCAATAAGGTCAAAGGCCTCTAAAATGGAAACAGAATTGTCTTTTCCTCCGCCGATATTATATACCTCAGCGACACGTGGCGCCTGGATAAATTCCTCGATGAAACGCGCTACATCGTATGAGTGAATGTTGTCACGAACTTGCTTCCCTTTGTATCCAAAAACGCTGTATTCGCGCTCTTCAATATTACATTTAATCAAGTAGCTCAAGAATCCGTGTAATTCTACACCAGCGTGATTTGGCCCTGTTAAACATCCGCCACGCAAACAAGCGGTAGGCATATTGAAGTAGCGACCGTATTCTTGAACGGAAATGTCTGCCGAAACTTTTGAGGCGCCAAACAAGGAGTGCTTCGACTGATCAATGCTGAAATGCTCGGCAATTCCATGCTCGTATGCGCTGTCATCGTAATCATAACGCGTCTCTAACTCCTTCATTTTGATGTTGTTAGGAGCATCACCGTAGACTTTATTTGTCGATAAATGTACGAAAGGTATTTCCGTTGAGTAACGACGAAGCGACTCCAATAAGTTGAAAGTACCTACGGCATTTGTATCAAAATCTTCAAAGGGAATCGAAGCTGCGCGGTCATGGCTAGGCTGTGCTGCAGTATGAACAATCGCATCCGGTTTGATTTGAGGAATGATGTCTAAAATGGCTTGGCGATCACGAATATCGATGTTCGTGTACAATTTATATTGACTGCCGTATTTTGCCAATCGGTCTTTGTTGGAAGAATTATCCCCTTGAAGTCCAAAGAAAATAGCACGTTGATTGTTGTCAATGCCGTGAACTTCCCAACCTTTTTCTAAGAAATACTCACTTACTTCGGAGCCAATAAGACCCATCGAACCTGTTACGATTAATTTTTTAGACATCTCAAATTTAGTTAAAAGACAAAGGTAACAAAAATGTCAATTTTTACCATCAATTACGCCATATCTAATATGCGTAATTGCAGCTTTCGTTCTCCTCGAAATTCGTTAATATCCAAATGATAAACGATTTTAATGGGTAATTGCTTTTCATAGGCGTCAACTAATCCTTCATAAAAATCACCACGAATACCAAAACCTACTGCCTCCCATGTACGTCCCAATGGTTGGTCTGAAATGACAATTTTCAAATGTTCCTCTTTCATAATGAGCGGTGCTTTGCAGAGGTAAACTTGGGTGCTCAAAAAATTGGGTAGCATATTGGCTGGTCCATAAGGAGACAGTCTGCATAATAAATTATCATAAAAAGGTAGACTTAGGGCCTGTAATGGAATTTCCATATCGATTGTTAAATCGGCTTTTTGTTCACCTTCGGGCGTTCCAGCTTTCACCAAACTTTCAAAACGCTCAATGAACGCGGGTAAAGATTCCTTCGTTAAATGCAAGCCTGCTGCATGGGTGTGTCCACCAAACTGTGTTAATAAATCTGCACATTGTTCCAGGGCATGATGAATGTCAAAACCTTTGACTGAGCGAGCAGAACCTACAACCTGCCCATGTGATTCAGTTAGGATGATGGTAGGACGATAGTAGTATTCCTGAATTTTACTCGCAACGATACCAACGACACCTTTATGCCATCCGGCTTGAAAAAGGACGGTGCTGTTTGCGTTTTGTAGAAAGTCATTCCCCTCAAATAATTGCAAGGCTTGTTGGACAATTTCTTTTTCCACCACACGCCGATCAAGGTTTTGTTGGATAACTGCTTCTGCCATCATGCCAGCTTCCGTTTCATCGCTTGCTAAAAGGAGTTTTACAGCACCGTGGGCATGGTCCATGCGGCCAGCGGCGTTGATTGTCGGGGAAATCGAAAAGACGATATCCGATATCTGGATAGGTGCTTTTTTCCCTGCTTTTTGCAATAAGTATCCTAAGCCGGGACTTGGGTTTGTCCCTAATTTTTGAAGGCCAAAATAGGCCAATACACGGTTTTCGTCAATGATAGGGACCATGTCGGCCGCAATAGATGCCGCTAATAAGTCAATCCGGTCTAGGAGTGGTTCCAGGTCCAAATCATTTGCTTGGATGAATCCTTGTAATAATTTAAAACCGACACCGCAACCGGTGAGTTCTTTGAAGGGATATGGGCAGTCTTTGCGCTTGGGGTCAAGCACAGCGAAGGCCTCGGGAAGTGTCGCCTCTGGAAGGTGGTGATCACAGACGATGAAGTCGATGCCATTTTCGTTGCACCAAAGTACACGCTCATGTGCTTTAATCCCGCAGTCTAAGGATATAATTAATGTATAACCGTTGTCTGCTGCGTATTGCACGCCAGCTTGCGACACGCCATAGCCTTCCGCATAGCGGTCGGGAATGTAATAGTCGCAATCTGCACCAAGTTCTTGGGTCAAATAACTGTAA
The DNA here is from genome assembly GCA_947452215.1 of Cytophagaceae bacterium. Lineage (GTDB taxonomy): Bacteria > Bacteroidota > Bacteroidia > Cytophagales > Spirosomataceae > Aquirufa. The sequence goes on from CANGCD010000036.1 coordinate 16,967, forward strand.
ACCAATGCGACCGAGGTGGTTCCATCTACATCATAATCCCCGTAAATCAGGATTTTTTCGCCAAATTCCAATGCCTGATTCAAGCGTTCCACCGCCTTATCCATGTCTTTCATCAGGAAAGGATCATATAATTGTTCCCAAGTGGGGACCATGAACTTTTTCGCTGCTGCTAGGCTAGTTAAATTTCGCGATATCAGTAAACGCAAAAAATAAGGATTGATGTTCGCTTGAAATTCCTCTCCAAGTGCTTTTATGGCATCGGGATTCGGTTCGGGTACATAAATCCAATTTTTCTTGGCGTGTAGCATGGTGGTATTTTTATTGGCAATTTGCATCAGCTGGGGTGCACATGCAAGTGTTGTTAAAGATTATCAGGAAACTTTTAGGACAAAACAGGAACTTGCGTGGGGGGTAGACGCTGCCGGGGTCAACGACCCCGGCAGCGTCACTCTCCTCAGTGCTGAATCCCTTCTCGCTTCACGACCTTATAAAACGTCAATAGCACGACGTATACGTCGAAAATGAACGATTTTTTATCAAGGTATTCATAATCTAGTTGCACCTTTTTATCCAATGGTATTTCATCTCGTCCATTCACCTGTGCCCAACCCGTTAAGCCGGGTTTAATCAAATGTATCCCTTTGGCGGTACGTGCGTCAATTAAATCCTGTTGGTTTGCTAAAGCAGGGCGTGGACCCACGACCGACATGTCGCCTCGGAGTATACACCACAATTGGGGTAATTCGTCTAAGCTACTTTTACGTAAAAAGGAACCAATTGGCGTTAAATAAGCATCTGGGTTA